>CALVPL010000038.1 GCA_944351315.1 uncultured Bacilli bacterium
CTTATGAAGATTTAAAATCATTGTTAGAGTCGTCAATAGAATTAGTAAATAATTTATATGATGAGCAGTCAGCAGAAATATTACCTTTAACAGAAAGAAGAATTATAAAGAAATTAAGGAAGTGATAGTATGGATAATAGACAAAATTCGACAAATATAAACTGGTTTCCAGGACATATGGCTAAGACTAGAAGATTGATTGCTGAAAAGTATACGACAATAGATATTGTTTATGAATTAGTAGATGCAAGAATTCCTTTTTCATCAAAAATAAAGGACATTTATAATATTATAGGAAATAAGCCTAAAATTTTAATTATGACTAAAAAAGATTTATGTGATTTAAAAGTTACAAAAGAATGGGTAAAATATTATGAGAATTTGGGAAATCATGTTTTATTAGTAGATTTAAATAATACTCAAGATTATGAAAAGATTATTAGTTTAACTCATGAAATTATGGCCGATGTTCAAGAAAAAAGAAAAGATAAAGGATTAAAGGAAAAAGAGATTCGAGCTTTAGTTATTGGAATACCTAATGTTGGAAAAAGTACTTTAATTAATCGTTTATGTAAAAGAAAAGTTGCAAATGTTGGAAATAACCCAGGTGTAACTAAAGATATTACTTGGTTAAAAACAAATAGTGATATTCTTCTTTTAGATACTCCAGGTATTTTATGGCCAAGATTGGATCAAGGAACCGTGGCTTTAAATTTGGCAGCTTTTACAGCTTTAAAACAAGAAATATTACCAATAGATGAAGTGGCTGTTTATATTTTACAGCAGCTTTCGGAGTATTATCCTAATATTTTACAAGAACGTTATGGAATAAAAAAAGTAACAGATGTTTTAGAAGCTTATGAAGTTATTGCTCAGAAAATTGGAGCTATTAAAAATGGTGAAGTAGATTATGATCGAGTTTCTTTAAAAATTATTAATGATATTAAAACAGAGAGTATTAAAGGAATTACATTTGATCGAAAATGAAAAAAATAGAACAAGTAGATCTTTTACAATATGAAAAAGAACTTTATCAAATGGGATATAAATTGATTTGTGGCACCGATGAAGCAGGAAGAGGTCCGTTAGTTGGACCGGTTGTCGCGGCTGCTGTTATTTTGCCGATGAATTATCATTTAGATGGGTTGACAGATTCTAAAAAAATTTCTGAGAAGAAACGAGAACAATTTTATCCAATTATCAAAAAAGATGCAATCTCTTATGGAATTGGGATTGTGGATGCTAAAGCAATTGATGAAATAAATATTTATGAGGCAAGTCGCTTAGCTATGCAAAGAGCAATTTTAAATATGGAAATCAAACCAGATTATGTTTTAACTGATGCAATGCCTTTTAAAAATTATAGTATTCCTGTAAAACCTATTGTTCATGGGGATGCTTTATCTTTAAGTATCGCGGCTGCTAGTGTTTTAGCTAAAGTAACTCGGGATCATATTATGTATGAATTAGATGAAAGATATCCTCAGTATGAATTTAAAAATCATAAAGGATATCCGACAAAAAGACATTTAGAATTGTTGAAAAAATATGGCCCAATTGAAGAATATCGATTTACTTATAAGCCGGTTCGTGATTTAATAAATAAAGGTGATGAAAATGAAGAAGTACTTTCCTAAAAAATATCTTATAGAAATTTTAGTAACCACTGTTTTTTTAGTTGCTATTGAACTTATTTTTCGGGCAGTGGAAGGATTTGCTATTTTTGATTGGGCAACTTTTCGTATTTTCCTTTCATCTTTTTTCTTAGTTGTTTTTTTTACTTTTTTTATTTCGTTAGCTAAAAAAGAGAAAACACGGAAGTTTTGGAATATATTGCTTTTATTTATCGCGACCATTTATGCTTGGATTCAAGCTGGTTTTGGTAATTTTTTAGGTGTTTATATTTCTCTTGGAACAAGCAGTCAAGCTGGGGCTGTTGTTTCCTATATAAAAGAATTTTTGGTTAGTTATAAAGTCGAATATTATTTTATTTTAGTACCATTTATCCTTTATTTATTCTATTGTTTTTTGCCAAAAAAAGAGGCTTTTTGTTTTGATGAAAAAGTGGGAATAAAACCTCGAATTGTAAGTATTCTTTTCTTAGTCGTTTTTGGAGGATTTTATCTTGCCACTTTATATATTCCTTTTATGCAAAATCCTATTCAATTGGTAGAAAATAAGGAAGTTTTCTTTTCACCAACGAATTCTTCGGTTGCTATTAATCAATTTGGAACCAGTGTCTATGGGTTATTAGATATTAAACAACAATTTTTTCCAGTTCATATGATTGATGAAGAATTTGAAAAACCTGAAGATGATGAGAACAATACTCGAGTTTTTGATGATACATTATGGAAAGAGATTACTAAAAAGGAAAGTGATCCTACTTATAAAACTTTAGATGAATATTTTCTTTCTAGAAGTATTAGTCAACCTAATGAATATACAGGATATTTTGAAGATATGAATGTCATTGTTATTATGATGGAATCTGTAAATAATATTATTTTACATGAAGAATATTATCCGAATTTTGCTAAGATTTTAAAAAATGCTTGGTATTGGGAAAATAATTATAGTCCAAGAAATGCTTGTGCAACAGGCGATAATGAGTTTAGTGGAATGACTTCTTTATATGCTTTAAATTATGCTTGTACGGCTAATGTTTATCCGAATAATGAATATTTTACTTCGATTTTTAATCAGTTTAGAAATAAAGGCTATACTGCAACGAGTTATCATGATTTGGATTCAGCCTATTATGCTCGTGATGTTTTTCATATCGCGATGGGTAGTGAAAAATATTACGACGGGAATAGTTTAGGAATTTCTTTTGATTCATCCAATTATTTAGAATGGCCAAGTGATGTGGAACTTATGGAAAAAGCTTCGGCAATTTTTACTCAAAATACACCTTTCATGGCTTGGATTACAACGGTTACTCCACATCAACCTTATGATGGGGCAAGTGTTTATGGCGATAAATATTTAAGTTTGTTTGAGGATACGAACTATTCGATGCCTTTAAAAAGATATATGTCAAAGTTAAAGGTTACGGATGATGCACTGGGGGTATTGCTTGATGAATTAGATGCTAAAGGGGTTTTAGATAATACCGTGATTGTTTTATATGGTGATCATTATCCATATGGGTTAGTTGACAGTGATGTCGCCTCTGCGGTATCATATGATGTAAATGATTTTTATGAGATCGAGCGAACTCCTTTTGTTATTTATAATAAAAATTTAGAGCCTCGAATTTTTTCGGAAAAAACATCCTATATGAATATTTTACCAACTTTAGCTAATTTATTTAATTTAGATTATGATCCACGTTTTTATTTAGGAGAAGACTTATTTAGTTCAGATTTTTCTAATCGTATCGTTTTCGCAGATGGCTCTTGGGAAGACGGAATAGCTCGTTATGATGCCAGAAGCAGCACAGTAACATATTTTGGTGATCAAAAATATGGTACTAGTGAACTACAAAAAATAAATCGTGATATTAATTTGAAAAAACAAATGAGTAAATTAGCGATTACTTCAAATTATTTTGCTGATCTCGAAAGAAAATTGAATGAAGAAAAAGAAACGGAGAGTACAAATGAGTAAATTGATGATTGTTGAGTCCCCACATAAAAGTAAAACCATAGCTGGATTCTTAGGCAAAGAGTATAAAGTGGTTTCTAGTAAAGGCCATATTATGGATCTTGCCACTACTGGAAAATTTGGTTTAGGTGTCGATGTTGAGAAAGACTTTACTCCTAATTATGTTCCGATATCTGGAAAGAAAAAATTAATTAATGAGTTAAAAAAAGATGTTAAGAATGCAGATTTTGTTTATTTAGCAACAGACCCGGATCGTGAAGGAGAAGCTATATCTTGGCATTTAAAGGAAGCTTTAGATGTAAAAGAAGAAAATTACGAGCGAGTAACCTTTAACGAGATAACCAAAAGTGTTGTGGAAAATGCCTTGAAAAATCCTCGGAAAATTGATGAAAATTTAGTGAAAAGTCAAGAAACTCGCAGAATATTAGATCGAATTATTGGTTTTCGGTTAAGTAAATTGATGCAGAGTAAAACAGGCGGTAAGAGTGCTGGACGAGTTCAAAGTGTGGCTTTAAAACTTATTGTTGACCGCGAAAGAGCCATTCAAGCTTTTGTTCCGAAAGAGTATTGGACGATTACAGCTGATTTTAAAAGTTTTACAGCTGATTTAGAAAAATATCAAGGAAAAAAGATTGAAATTACTGGTGAAAGACAAGCTGAGGATATTCTAAATTCTTTATCCAATGCTTTTACGATTGTTAAAGTAGATTCAAAAAAAACTACTAGAAACTCGAAACCAATTTTTAAAACGACTACTTTACAACAAATGGCTTCAAATAAATTGGGGTATCCTTCTTCTAAAACTATGCGTATTGCACAGAAGCTTTACGAAGGAGTTGATTTAGGAAGTGAAAGTGTTGGTTTAATTACTTATATGCGTACTGATTCTGAACGGGTAAGTCCAGAGTTTGTGGCTGAAACAAAAGATTACATTACTAAAAAATATGGGAAAGAGTATGTTGGTAGTGTTAAAGTTTCCAAGAAAAAAGAAAATATTCAAGATGCTCATGAAGGAATTCGGCCGACAAGTATTTTAAGAACCCCAGAATCTATAAAAGAATATTTAACGAATGAAGAATATAAACTTTATGAACTTATTTACTACCGAGCTTTAGCTTCTATCATGGCAGGTGCTGGTTTATTAAATACAACTGCTTTATTAGAAAATAATGGTTATGAGTTTAAGGCAACGGGATCTGTTTTACAATTTGATGGTTATTTAAAAGTTTATAGTCGATTTGAAGATCAAAAAGATGTGGTATTACCAGATTTTGCTACTTATAAAAGTGGAGTTGTTATTGCTGATAAAATTTTAAAAGAACAACATTTTACTAAACCAGAACCAAGATATACTGAAGGATCTTTAATTAAAGAAATGGAAAGTTTAGGAATAGGAAGACCTAGTACGTATGCTCCAATTATTCAAACTTTAAAAGATCGAGCTTATGTAACTATGGAAGAAAAAAAGTTTGTTCC
>CALVPL010000039.1 GCA_944351315.1 uncultured Bacilli bacterium
ATAAGATCATTCAAGATTTTGTAAAACAATTGCCAGAACGCGAAAGAGAAATTATCAAATTGCGTTTTGGCTTTTATGACGATAAAATATATACACTAGAATCAATTGCTAAAATAATGCATCTTTCCCGATTCGGTATTTGGAAAATAACAAATAAAGTGCTAGTAGATTTAAAAGTTCAATTAGAACGCACAGGTGCGATTGAAAAACAAAAAAGTACTATAAGAAAAAGAAAATATGGTGTGTCAGAAATAACCACTCAAACAACTGCTACTCCAGAAGAAATTGTTTTTTATGCCAAGCAACAATTAGCTAAACTTGAAATAACAAAAGAAGAATTTTTAAAAATATTAGAATATGTAAAATTCACCAAAAATAAATATTTAATAGCTGGATTAAATGCTGAAGATGCCACATGTAAGATTTTAACTTTTCCAGAATCTTCAAAGAAATTCTCAAGAAAAAAGATTCAGAAGTGTGTAAAATAAAAAGTAAAAAAAGAACTTTTTTATCCGAAAGAGAAAAAAATAAAAAAACTTTAATTTTTTAGTTGACAAACTGAAACTTATCGATTAGTATATAAACTACCAATTCACTTGAGAAGGCGAATTGGTGCTAGTATCACACTAGTCAACCCCTTTTTATTCTTTTAGGAAGAGTCTTCAGGGGACTCTTCCAAATTAGTACTTTAAATCCATCAACTTTGATGGATTTTTTTCTGGTTTGAAACAAACATTCTTTTCGAGTATAATTAAAGTACTAGGAGGTACTATGAACATTGAACATATTAAAGGAATAGGTGAAAAAACATTAGAACATTTCTATAAATACAATATTTATACTTTAGAAGATTTATTAACTTTTTATCCATATCGGTATCAAATATTAGAACCGAGTTCTTTAGAAAACACCGATAAAGAAATTACCATTACAATAAATGCAACTGTAGTAGATCCAGGTAAAGTTTCTTTTATTCGTAAAAATTTTAATACATATCGTTTTAAAGCCGAAGCCTATGGCAAAATATTTACCGTAGTAATATTCAATCGAGCTTTTTTAAAACCACACATAACTATTGGTAAAGAAATTACATTGATAGGAAAATATGATGCTCAAAAAAAGATCTTTACGGCAAATGATCTAAAACTTCAAAAACTTATTGGAACAAAAATTATACCAATTTATCATACCATTAAAGGAATTAAAAATTATACTTTAGAAAATATTATGAATGAAGCTTTAAAAGAAAGTAAATCAATAGAAGATTATGTTCCTAAAAAATATAATGAAAAATATCATTTAGCCAATAAGGAAGAAGCATTAATAAATATTCATGTTCCTAACAATATTCAAGAAATTCAAAACGGAAAACAAAAACTTATTTATGAAGAACTTTTTATTTTTATGTTCAAAATTCAATATTTAAAATTGTTAAAAAACAAAGAAGTAGGAATAAAAAAAGAAATTCCCAAGTCTGAGATTGAGAAATTTATAGCAGGCATTCCTTTTAAATTAACCCTAGATCAACAAAAAGCCATCAATGAAGGATTAGAAGATTTGACTTCATCAAAAAGAATGAATCGTCTACTTTTAGGAGATGTTGGTTCCGGAAAAACGATTGTAGCAACCGTATTGATGGTCGCCAATTTTCTAGCTGGATATCAAAGTGCTTTCATGGCTCCGACAGAAATACTGGCTATTCAACATTTAAAATCCATTAGAAATCTTGTAAAAGATACAAACATTCACATTGAATGTTTAGTCGGAAGTATGTCAAAAAAAGAAAAGGAAAATGTTCTTGCCAATATGGCTAAAGGAAATATAGATATTTTAATCGGAACTCATGCGATTTTAAATGAAAAATTAAGTTTTCAAAAATTAGGATTTATAGTAACAGATGAACAACATCGGTTTGGAGTAAATCAACGAGGTAATCTTATGCAAAAAGGATCTCTTCCTGATATGCTTTTTATGAGTGCAACTCCTATACCAAGAACATATGCCTTAACTATATATGGAGATATGGATACTTCTTTAATTAAACAAAAACCTAATGGTAGAAAAGAAATTATTACGAAAGTTTTAAAAGAAAAAGATATAAAAGAAGCTTTATTTAAAGTCCTAGAAGTGATTAAGAAAAATCAACAAATATATGTTGTTGCTCCAATGATTGAAGAAAACGAAGATACAAACTTAAAAGACGTCTATCTTTTAAAAGAAAAATTTGATTTAGCTTTTCATGGAAAAATTCCAATAGGTATTTTACACGGAAAATTAAAAAAAGCAGAAAAAGAAGAAGTAATGAATGAGTTTAAATTAGGAAGAACAAAAATTCTAATTTCAACCACTGTAGTCGAAGTTGGAGTAGATGTAAAAGAGGCTACTGTAATGATTATTTTTAATGCTGAAAGATTTGGACTAGCTACTTTACATCAATTACGGGGGCGAGTAGGAAGAAACGATCTACAAAGTTATTGTTATTTAATATGTAATGAAGAAAAAGAAAGATTAAAAGTTTTAGAAGAAAGTAATGATGGTTTTTATATTAGTGAAAAAGATTTTGAATTTCGTGGGGAAGGCGACTTATTTGGAGTTCGCCAAAGTGGAGATATGACATTTAAAATTGCCAATTTAAAACGAGATTATAAGATTCTTTTAAAAGCAAAAGAAGATGCAAAAGAGTTTATTAAAGAAAAAGAATATTTGAACAATAAAAAGTATCAAGAAATTGTCGACAAATTAGATTTTACCAATTGACAAAATTTCAAAAACATAATATGCTTTATATAGCATAGCTATAAACGCTATGCCGGTACATATTCACGATCACTTCTGAGTGTGTACCTAACAAACCCCCTGAA
>CALVPL010000040.1 GCA_944351315.1 uncultured Bacilli bacterium
TACTTATGAATTTAGATTTGATGAATAGTGGATATAATCCTGTAATTATAAAAAAAGAAGATAGATTAAAATATTATGAAGTATTAGATAAAGCACATACAACTGGTAATTATACTGATTTTGTTAAGCTAGTTACTAAGTTAGAAGTTGAAATGTTGAAGAAATATTTAGAATTATTGTAGTAATGGTGATAAAATGAAGAAAATACAATTAATAACATACAATCCAGTAGAGTTTGCAGATTATAATAAAAAAATTGAAATAAATGATTTCAATAAGTTAAAATCGTTGGATAATTATAGCTTATTTACAGCACAGTAAATATGGCTCAAGTACGAGTGTTAGAATCAATAATAATTCAAATAATATGACTGGATATCAAGCAAATAATGAACCGACTTGTGGATATACAAATACGAATGAGGAATGTAACAAATACTGTGATGATGGTACTTGCAATACAGCATATCCTAATAGTGTTCTTGCAAGTACTACCAACAATATAAGTGGTATTTTTGATATGAGTGGTGGAGCTATTGACTATGTTATGGGATTGATGAAAGATAAAGAAGGAAAAATTTTGATTGGTTTAGAAAGTACTAAGCATAGTAATTTTAATGGTATTTTAAGTTGTCCTACTTGTAATGAAAATAATTCTGGAATTACAGAAATTACTAATGGAGTAGATTTGCCAGATCAAAAATATGGTCTTGTTTCTAGAAATACTTCGGATCAATCTACTTATCTTGCTTCTTCTTGGTTCGATTCAGGTATTGATAATTTGGATCAAACGCATTTATTTTATGCTAGAGGAGGTCCATATCACGATGGAAAACAAGTTGGTATTTTTGCTTCTCAAACTGCTTATGGACAAGCTTTATCTGGTTGGAGTTTTCGAATAATTTTAACTCCTACAAAATAAAAAAGAATTTACTTGATTAGTGTATTTACTAATTCAGTAAATTCTTTTTGTTTTTCTTCTAGTTCTTCTTTTGTTGTTGCTTCAAATCGTAAAGTTAAATTCGGTCCGGTATTGCTCGCTCTTACTAAAACCCAGGAATTTGGAAAGTTTACACGAACTCCATCAATATCTATAAAAGAGTAATTTTTTTCTTTTACATAATTTTTTACTTTATCTACTATAGAAAATTTTACTTCATTTGGACAAGATATTTTTATTTCTGGAGTAGAAATATATGGAGTAACTCCTTCTAATAATTCACTGAATGTTTTTTCAGTTTTAGAAAGTATTTCTATAAATCTTAAGCCAGCATAAATGGCACTGCAAATCTCTGGACCACGATCGTTAAAGAAAATATGTCCGGATAATTCTCCGCCTAATGGAATATTGTTTTCTTTAGTATTTGCTTCTGTAAAACTTGTTCCAGTTCGGCTCATGAATACGTTGCCGCCTAACTTTTCAATTTCATCAATTAAACTTTTTGAACATTTGACATCACATAAGAAAGTTTTGTTTTTTACTTTATTAATTAAATCTCTAACTGCAATAATTAAATATTGATCGGCCATGACAAATTTTCCTTGTTCATCAATAATTCCTAAACGATCCCCATCGCCATCGAAGGCAATTCCTATGTCGGCATGAACTTCTAAGACTTTTTGTTTTAACATGGACATATTTTCTTCAACGGCTGGATCTGGGTGATGGTTTGGAAATGTTCCGTCATTTTCATCACAGATATAGTAAGCTTCAATATTTGGAAAAAGTTCTACAGCACTTTTAATAATGGTTGTCGTAACCCCATTTCCTGGATCAAATACTACTTTGACTTTTTTAGAACCCATAAAAATATTTTCTTTTAAATAAGTTAAGTATTCTTCTTTTATTTTTCGTTGTTCATATAGTCCGTTGCCATCTAAAAATTCTTCTTTTAAAGTAAACTCTTTGAAATCTTCAATCATTTTTCCTCTGGCGTTTGCTAGAGGATCAAAAGAAAATTTAAAACCATTGTCATCTTTAGGATTATGACTTGCCGTAACCATGATCCCATATGTATTGTTTAGATATCTTGTGTAGTAGTGCATAGGAGTTGTAATTTCGCCATAATCGATTACATTGATTCCTGAGTCTAGTAAACCTGATTTTAGAGCAGCAGCAATATTTAAGGAAGACAAACGATTGTCTCTTCCGATTACACATTTATTTTTTTCATAATATTTTTTTAAGTAGCTTCCATAGCTTTTACCAATTGTATAAGCTAGTTTTTCATTTATCTCTTCTGGATAACGGCCACGAATATCGTATGCTTTAAAAATTGATTCATTCATTTTTCGTTCACCTCTATTTTAGTATATTCATTTTAACAAAAATTTAGAAAAAAGTCCATAATGTGTAAATAAGAGAGAGAATATATTGACAGTTATTTTAAAATATTTTACCTTTTTAATAGGTGAATAGTATGGAAGAAAAAGAAATTGATATTATGTCTAGAAATTGGTCTAGAAATACTTCAAATAAAGTAGTGAAAGAGAAAACAAAAAAGGTCAGCAAGAATAGAGTTCAAAAAATAATAAAAAAATATACTTTCGTTGGTGCTTTTGCGATTGTTTTAGGAATGAATGCTAAAAATGCTATTGATGATATTCAAATGAATATCGCGGTGGAAGAAGCTTTTGAACCTATTGAACAAGCTGCCCAACAAATTGTATCTAGTAATGCTTCTATTGCTTTTAAAGGACCTAATCAACCTCAGTCGCAGTATGATCATTTAGAAATTGCTCAAGATATAAGAGCTTTTACAGAGCAATATGGCGAGTTAAAGGGAGATGCATTATTAGCTGCAGTAATTGATCGAACAGTGGATACTGCTTATCAAAATGATGATCGAATTGTTGCCGCTTTAAACCGTACAAATGGAGAACCGACTACAGTTGCCGATTATGTTCATGCTCGTGGGTATGAAAATGAAAAAGAATATTTAGAGGCAATGAAACAAGAAATTTATGATGAATTACAAAAAGATGAAGTTCGAGAAAAATATGATTCGTTAGGAGGAATGCATAGATGAATGATGAGGTTACGATGAATGAAATCACTTTAGATAACGGAGAAAATTATTTAGTTTTAGATAAAATTTCTTCTGCTAAAGCAACCTATGTTTATTTAGCTAAAGAAGAAAACGATGATATTTTGTTGCGAAAAAGAAATGTTGTGGATGGCACAGCGGTTTTAGATCAACTTGATGATTTACAAGAAATTCGATTTGCTTTTTCCTTGTTTTTTCGAAAACATCCAGAACTTTTAGAAGAATCACTTTCATAGTGATTTTTTTTCTTCTCAAAACATATTCTTTTTTAGAGAGGATGATTGAATGAAAAGTGTAATACCTTTTACTAAGGAATTAGATTTTAAAACTAAAGTGCGTGAAATTACAAGTATATCGTTAGAAAGAGATTTTGAGGTAGAGGAAGGTAGCATTAACGGAAATTTATTTGTTTCGGGGGAATATAAAAGTCATGAAGTAAGTGTAAATGTTTTGCCTTTTTCTTTTAAAATACCTTTTACTATTGAAATTCCCGATCATTTAGATAAGGATTCGATTACTATTGAAATTAGTGATTTTGCTTATGATATGGTGGAAGATAGTAAGATTAAAGTGAATATTGAATTAGAACTAGAAGGAGAAGAACAAGAAGGGGTGGAAGAAGAAATAGAAGAAGAAAAACCAGAGGTAGATTCTGAAGAAATTTTAAAAATGTTAGAAGAAGCCAAAGAAAAAGAAGATTCTTCTTTTGATGAAGAACGAAATCATGAAGAGGAAGAAGAAAAGATTGAAGAAGAGCAGGAAGAAGAAAAGACTGAAGAAGAGTCAGAAGAAAAAGATAGTGCAATTGCTAAAGAAGATGTAAGAGATCAAAATTTAAAGGAAAGTGAAGAAATGATTATAGCAAATACTCAAACCGAAGAAGAATATACTACATATCATATTCATATGATTAAAGAAGGAGAAACTGTTGAAACTATTTGTACGATGTATAATTCCAATTTGGCTTTATTAGGTGAGTACAATGATTTGACGAATATTACACCTGGTGAAAAATTAATTATACCAAGCGATAATGAATAGTCGAAGTATCTCGGTTGTTAAAGAATTATATAAACCTTATAAATATACGATTTCTGGTAAAGCTCATATTTTGGAATCTACCAGTGGGCGGATTGTTGTCAAAGAAAAAGAAAAAGATATAAGAAATCTTTATCAATATTTGCAAAGTCGTGGTTTTCATTATTTTGCTCCATTGATTGATGATTCAAGAGAAGGAATCAATATTTTTCAATATGTTGAAGATACCCCAATGCCTACCGAGCAACGAGCCATGGATTTTATGAAAACGGTTGCTTTATTGCATCAAAAAACCACTTATTTTAAAGATGTTACAGAGGATGATTTTAAACAAATTTATGATACGGTTTTTTCCCAGATAGAGTATTTAAAATATTTTTATAATAATTTGTATCAAGAATATTTTCAAAGTATTTATCCGGCACCTAGCGAATATTTATTGTTGAGAAATTGTTCGAAAATTTTAGCTGCTTTAGACTTTTCTTCTAATGAGTTAGAAAAATGGTATGCCACGGTGAAAGACTTACACAAGTACCGTGTTTGTCAGATTCATAATCATTTAAGTTTAGATCATTATCGGAAGTGTCAGGAAGATTGTCTATTAAGCTGGGAGCAATCTCGACAAGATAGTCCAGTTTTAGATATTATCAAATTTTATCAAACTTCTTATTTTGATTTGAATTTTGAAGTTTTACTTCAAGAGTATTTGAGAATATGTTCTTGGAGTGAAGAAGAAAAAGAATTGTTTTTTTTGGTTATTTCTTTACCTCCTAAATTTGAATTAAAAGGAACGGAATTTGATAAGGTCAAAAAAATTCGAGAAGTTTTAGATTATGTTTATAAAACAGAAGTTTTAATAAGGCCATACTATACGGTACAAAAAGAAAAGTAAAAGACATATTTCAATAAATAAAATCAAAACATTAAAGCGAATTGGAAGAATAAATGTGATGATTAATTGATAAAAAATAAGAATTCCTAAAATGAAGATAGCTAGAACTGAAAAAAAGCCATGAGGACAATTTCTTCTCATGATCCATCACCTATTTTATTTTATGAAAATGTAATTATTAAAGTGTATATTTTTTATATATGCTTTTTTATTTTGAAACCATTTTTCTTTAAAATATGTTATAGTATATATGAGGATAAGATTATGAAAAAAGGATTTACGTTAATAGAACTTTTAGCTGTTATAGCAATCATGGCTATTATTTTGTTGATTGCTGTACCGGTATATAATGGAGTTCAAACAAGTGTTAAAGAAAGTATCTATCATTCTAAAATAGAAGAAGTTTTAGCAAAAGCTGAAGGATATGCAAGTGAAACTAATTCATTTGTTTTTGATGTTAAAACATTGATTGAAAATGGATTATTAAGTGCTGATAATGAAGCGGGAGAGTTTAAAGATCCAAGAACCAATCGGGATATGAAATGTGATATTATCAATGTTTTGTATGAAAATAATCAATATGAAGCTCGTATTACAGAAAGTGAAACATGCTATGAACAAGAAGATTTAGAAAATCTATTTGGGATGGTTGAACTTATTTTATATAAAAGTGATGGAAGTGAAGTAGAAAAGTATGAAGGAACAGAATGGGTAAAAGAAAGAAATTTATATGTAGGCTATCGTTTTAAAGAAGAATATCAAAGTTATCAAGATAAAGTAAAGAAAATTATATGGACAGGAGAAGAAGAGAAAAGTTGTGAAGGAGAGAACTTAAGTACTTGTGAGAAATATGAAATTGTAACCGATCAAATAAAGAATGTAACCGTTCATTTAGAAATTACTGTTTTAGTAGACAATGTTGAGATTACAAGTAAAGTAAGTAAAACTATTCTTGTTGATTTACAAAATCCAAGTGTAGTAGAAGGAAGTGTCAATGTCAATAATGACATTACTACAAGTCAAGAAAGAAAAGTAGAATTTGAAATTAGTGATGGAGCAGGAAGTGGAATTAAAAGTTATAGTATAGTAAAGACCAAAAGTTGTAATACAGAAGAATATGAAAGAAATAAAACTGGAGCTACAGATGGCGTACAAAGTGTTTATTTAACCAATGGAACTTACTATATCTGTGTAGAAGATCAAG
>CALVPL010000041.1 GCA_944351315.1 uncultured Bacilli bacterium
AACTATTCCTTATTTGAATCTTCCGCTTCTAATATGCCGATTTTAAATTCTTCTTCTAATGTTTCTCATGCTTTACATGACCTTATTTACTAGCTTTTATTTGAATCCGATAAATTTAGACTCCGTCAACAATTTGAATTAGCTCTTAATTTCTTTATCCTTTTTATTTAAAAGGTTTTTCCTATAAAAAAATAAGAAAAAATATTCTTATTTATTTAAAACATCAAACCCTATTGGATTGTTACTAGGTGTTTGAGAACTTCCAGATGCACTCATATCTGTAATTGTATTTTGTGCAGGATTTATATTTGTGTTTATATTTTGAATTCCGCGATTTGCGTCTGTAATAGCTGTATTTAAAGATTTATGAGCTGCGGCTTTTGCCAGATCATGTATATCTTTTTCTTCCGTTTTTGGTTTGACAATGGAAGACACGCCTTTTTTTTGTTCGCTTGCATCTACAAAATAACCAATAAGAGCAAAAATCAAAATAATTGCAATGACCAAAAACCACAAATAATTATTTGCTAAAAAAATTGTGAATGCTTCCATATTTTTCCTCCTTTATTTTACATAAATATTATAGCATATTTTGCTAAAAGAAAAAAGCCTTTACATTTTTATTTGGTAACTGTAAAATTCTGTTCAGGAAGTGAGCTATATGTTAAAGAAAAAAAATGAAAAACATTTAACCACTATTTTTGGTTATTTAAAAAAAACTTATCAATATGCAAAAAATAGCAAAAAGCATTTATTTTTCTTTTTAATAGGAAATATATTATATTGTATTATCAATGTTATTGCTCCATTATTATCAGCAAGACAAATTCTTTATTTAACAGACGAATTTTGGGAACAATTAATTTGTGTTACTTTACTTATTTTTGGTACAGAAATTTTACGAAATGTTGTAATGAATGTTAATAACTATTTTATTAATAAATACTTTTATGCAGTTAAGAAAAATATTCAACTTGATGTATCTGCTAAAATATTGCAAATCCAAACCAGTGTTTTACAAGCAAATTCTAGTGGAACTTTTATTGAGCGGGCTGGAAATGATACCGATACTTTAGCAGATATTTTTATTCTAGGAATTGATTACATCACTCATCTTATTTCTGTGATCGGTGTTTTGATTAGTATTTTATTTTTAAATGTCGCTATTTTCTTTCTCTATTTATTATTTATAGTTTTATTATTTTTGGCTCAAAAGTTTGCCGCGAAAAAAATTCAAGAAAAAAATAAAATTCGCAAGAAAAAACAAGATGAAGTTTCTGGCTTTCTCAGTGAACTTGTAAGAGGTGCAAAAGATATCAAATTATTGAATGCTGAACAAAGCTTTTTAAATAAAGCAGATAAGGTTATTCAAGAGTTAGGTGAAGCTAATTATTCTTGGACAAGAACTCGTTCTTGGTTTCGATTTTTAAATGGAAATTTACGAGACTTGCTTGATTTGGGAATTTTACTTTTAGGCATTTATTTTATTACTCGTAAGGAACTTGAAGTTGCAACAATGTTAATTATTTTATCTTACCGTGGGCAAATTATTAGTATTTCTTCTAGTTTAGAAAGTTTTTATGATGTTATCAAACGGTTCGAATTAGCTGCAGAAAGAATTTTTGAAATTCTTGAAGGCGATAAATATCCTAAAGAAGTTTTTGGAAATACACAAATTTCTAAAATTGAAGGAAATATTTCTTTTAAAAATGTTAGTTTTGGTTATGAAGAAGATGATATGGTTTTAAAAAATATTAGTTTTCAAATTCATCCAAATGAAACCGTTTCGTTTGTTGGTAAAAGTGGAAGTGGAAAATCAACTATTTTTAATTTGATTTCCTCTTTATATCAACCGAATGCTGGTGAGATTACATTTGATGGAATTCCTTTAAAGCAATTAGATAAAACGAGTATTCGTAAAAACATATCGGTTATTAGTCAAAATCCTTATATTTTTAATATGAGTATACGTGAAAATTTTACTATCATCAAAGAAGACTTAACTGAAACTGAAATGATTGAAGCTTGTAAAATGGCTTGTTTACATGATTTTATTATGACACTTAAAAATGGATATGATACAATTGTTGGAGAAGGCGGAGTTACTTTATCGGGCGGCCAACGTCAACGACTTGCAATTGCGAGAGCTTTAATTTTAAAAACTGAAATCATTTTGTTTGATGAAGCAACGAGTGCTTTAGATAATGAGACTCAATATGAAATTCAAAAATCCATTCATAATATGCAAGGTGAATATACGATTTTGATTATCGCTCATCGTTTATCTACTGTTATTAATAGTGATCGTTTAATTTTAATTGACAACGGCAAATTGGCTGGTGAAGGTACACATCAAGAACTTTTAAAGGACAATCCTATTTACCAGAAATTATATGAACTTGAATTAAAAGAGGATGAAAAAAAGTAAACATTTTCTAATTGTTTACTTTTTTAATAATATTGTTTTGCTTCTCTTTCTAAATCTCTTTTCTTAATACTTTCACGTTTATCATATAGTTTTTTTCCTTTACCAATTCCGATTAAAAGTTTTGCTTTATTATTTTTTATATACATTTTTAGAGGAATAATACTTACTCCTTCTTTTTCTTTGGCTTCTTTTAATCTTTTTATTTCTTCTTTATGTAATAATAATTTTCTAGTTCTTCTTTCTTCGTGATTGAAAATATTTCCTTCTTCATATTTGGCAATGTAGATGTTTAAAGCAAAAGCTTCATTATTTTTTATTGTTATAAAACTATCTTTTAAATCAACCGATCCTTTTCGAACACTTTTAATTTCAGTACCGACTAGTTCAATTCCTGCCTCATATTCTTTTAAAATTTCGTAATCAAAATACGCTTTTTTATTTTTAACTTCCATTTTGATCCTCCACAATTTCAAAATCTATTAAAGACGTCTCTTTGCTTGCATTAATACAACGAACATAAACTTTATCACCAATTCGATAAGTTTTCTTTGTTGATTTTCCTATTAACGAAAGTAAATCTGGAACATATTCATAATAATCCCCTTTTAAGTTATTGACGTGAACTAGACCTTCTACTAAGTTATCTAATTCCACATAAAAACCATAGCTGGTAACAGAATCAATAATCGCATTATAACACTCGCCAATATGACTTTCCATATATTCTGCCATTTTCATGTCGGCTACATCTCTTTCAGCTTCTTGAGAAGCCACTTCTCTTTCAGATGAATGTTCGGCAATTGTTACTAAATTGTTGTTTAAATAATCGATAGTTTGCATTGAAAAATCTTTTTCAACTAAATATTTTTTTAATAAGCGATGAACTGTTAAATCTGGAAATCTTCTGATCGGACTTGTGAAATGAGTATAAGCTTTTGAAGCTAAACCAAAGTGTCCGGTATTTTCTTTTGAATATTCAGCTTTTTTCATACTTCTTAAAAGCATTGAAGAAAGTATAGCAAATTCTGGTTTATCATCTAATTCTTTTAGGATGTTTTGCATAGTTTTTGGATTTAAATCAATTACTCTTGTTTCAAGTTGATAACCTAATAATTTTAGCAAACTGACGAAATCATCAATTTTTTCTGATTTTGGTTCACCATGAACACGGTAGATGAATGGAAGATCCATATTATAGATATGGCTTGCAACAGTTTCATTCGCGGCAATCATAAAATCTTCAATCATCTTCTCGCCATCTTCTCTTACAACTTTTACAACATCAATAGCTTTTCCATTTTCATCTTGAATGATTTCTGGTTCACTTAAATTAAAGTCAATATACCCACGAGCAATTTTTTCTTTTCGTAAAATGTGAGCAAGTTCATTCATTTCTTTTAAAGTGTTTACAAATGGAGCATATTCTGGATCCACTATATCTCGCATCAAAATGTTGTTAACTTTAGAATAAGTCATTTTTTTAGAACTTTTTATATAAGATTCGAAGATGTCATAATCAATAATTTTTCCAGCTGGACTAATTTTCATAACGCATGACATGGTTAGTCTTATTACTCCTTCATTTAAGGAACAAATTCCATTGGATAGTTTGTGAGGAAGCATTGGAATAACCGTATTAGCTAAGTAGTTTGATGTTCCTCTTTCATAAGCGGCATCCCCTAAAGCGGTATTTTCTTTTACATAATTTGAAACATCGGCGATATGGACACCTAAAATATAGTTTTCGCCTTCTTTCATTAGACTTATAGCATCATCAATATCTTTGGTATGATCTCCATCGATGGTAAATATTTGCCAACTTGTTAAGTCTTTACGGTTTAGAAGTTCACTTTCTTTTACTTCAGTCGGAATATCTTCTAGTTCTTGTTCGACTTCAGCTCCAAAATCTGGATCAATTTGATATTTATAGGCTATGCTTAAAATATCCATTCCCGGATCATCTTTATGGCCCAAAATTTTAATGATTTGAGCAAGATATCTTTTTTTTCCTAATTCTTTTACTAGTTTTATAAGAACTTTATGTCCTGGCACACAATTTTTTAAAGAATCCTTATCAATTTTTAATTCTAAATCCAATTTTTCTTCATCTAGTTTGACACTTAATCCTTTTTTGGTTTCAATAATCTCTCCTACTAAATTGTGTAAATCTCTTTTAATTACACGAATAATGTGTCCTTCTGGTTTGACACCTTTTCTTGTAACTTCAGCTAATACGATATCATCTTGAATCGCTCCATTTATATCTTCTTTACCAATGTATAAATCGTCTTCTTTATTTAAAATAACAAATCCAAATCCTTTTTTATTTGCAGAAAACTTTCCTATTTTTAAACTCGGACAATTTTTTAAAAGAATGTATTTATCTTTTTTGGTTTTAAAAACAAGATACTCATTTACTAATTCATCAAGAACGTCTGATAATTCTTTCAACTCTTCAGCTGTTGTAAGCCCCATCATATCATTGATTGCAATTAAATCTTTTGCTTCATAGACATTTTCTAATAGCTTTAATACTTGTTCTTTCATAAGTTATCACCTAATACTATTATAGCCTTATCTTTTATTCCATACAAGAATAGGAAGAAATACTTTACAAAAAAAGCCACCTAAATGGTCGCTTTTTTTACATCAAGAATAAAACTAATGAGATAAGAACGAATGCTGCTCCTAAAACTGCAGTTAAACGAGTTATGAATAGTTCCATACCACGTTCTTTTACTACACCAAACAATCTTTCATTCCCGCCAGTAATGATTTGACCAGCATCACTTGCTTTATTTCCTTGTAATAATACCAATCCGATAAGTAGTACAGATATAATTAATAAAATTGTTTCTAAAATTTCTGCCATTTCTATTGCCTCCAATTCGTTACTAATTTACCATAAAATCAGGAAAATAGCAACATTATATTTTTCTGGTAAGCTTTATTCCTTCTTTAAATCCACATGGATTCGTACAATTATAGCCAGATAAACAACGAGCTCCGACATTCATTTTTTCTAATTCAGTTAAAATTGGTTGGATTCGGCTATCTTTTTCTGCTTTTAAAGCCTCAATATATTTTTCTAATGTTTTCTTACACTGCATAGAAGTTTCTAATTGGGCTGCGGTACAGAGTCTTTCTTGTAATTTTAAAATAAAATTTTCATAAGTACCCGTTTCATTTACATTCACTAAAGTTCCTTGAGGAATAATTTTTAATAAATCGTGCAAATAATACATATCGTTTAACCATATTTTTTTTAAGTTTTCATTCTCAGATATAATTGGTGGAATATAAAAGTTTTCAACTTCTGGATAACTGATCGTATAGTATAAAGTTCTATGTCTTTGCTGTTGGGCAACTTCGGCAAAAGATGCTTGATAATTTGTACTATATGTTCTCCCAAATTGTTCTGGATAATCATTGTTTTCTACTATTAAACTAAATTTTCGATGACGATAGTCTTTTATATCTTTCGTAATGAACCCGGTTTTTTCTAGTTCAGTGGCAAAATCTTCAACACTCGGCTTTATAGCTTCTATTAATTTATTGTTGCTTTTGTCTTCTAATAATTTTAAGCAAAAATCATAAATATAATTTAATTGTCTAAATGAGGTTGTATACTCAAATTTTGTTGGAGTTAAAACTGAGATGAAATACCGAGCATTTTCCATAGCTAATTTATGAATTCTTTTATCATCCAAATATTTTTCATTAGGATAAATTCTTTTTATTTCTTGTTCTAAAATACTTATCCATTTTTCATATATCATTAGTTCTTCTTTTGTTGGCATCATTTTTGTGTAACGAGCAGATTTTTCACTCGTATTATATTCATGCTCGTTATTTAGTAACATGGCAAGTAATTTGGGTACTCCTGAAATATATAAGGAAATATGTCCATGCCCGAAGACACTATGGTGATTATTTATTTTGTTTCCTTCAATTCTAATTTTTGTTTTGTTGTAATCCTCATGAATAATTTCTTTCCAATCTTTTTGAGTGTAACAAATGTTGGCACTGTAGCCTCCTGTTAATTCTAGATTTTCTTTTGATGTTGTTTTAATCACTTCTTCATCTTTCGATGTAATAGCTACTACGTCTATTTTCATTTTTCTTTCCCTTCTACCCTTTGTATTCTTTTGTTTATTGTATCATAGCTTTAGGAGAAAAAAAATATTATTTTTTAAATGCTTCTTATTCTTTAGATATATTTTTGGAAATTATTTTATATACTTCTTCTCTTCCTTTTTTAGTAGTTGAAGAAAATCTAATAAAATCTTGTTCTTCAATTTTTAGAGCCTCTTTAATAAGTTTATCTTGTTTTGCTCTTCCAGATGCTCCGACTTTATCGTACTTTGTCGCGATGATCGTAATTGGAATGTTGTAATATTTTAAAAAGTTATACATTAAAATATCATCTTCTGTTGGTTTATGACGATAGTCAATTAACATAAATACATGAGATAAATTTTCTCTCTTTTTTAAGTACTCTTCAATCATTAACCCTATTTTACGATCGCTTTCTTTAGATAATTTTGTATATCCATAACCTGGAACATCTACTAAAAAGAATTGTTCATTGACTAAATAAAAATTTAATGTTTGAGTTTTTCCTGGTTTACTTGAAGTTCTCGCAAAATTTTTACGACAAATTAAAGCATTTATAAAGCTTGATTTTCCAACATTACTTCTTCCTACTAACAAAAATTCGGGTAGTATTTCTGTAGGATACTGACTTTCTCTAACCGCGATGTTTTTTAATTCTACGGATTCAATTTTCATATTCTCTCACCTATTGAGGTTATTATATGATACTTTTAATATTTTTGCAAATTTTAAAAAAAAGAAAATTTGTTTCTTACAAATTTTCCATAAAATCAATAGCTCTATTTTTTGTTAATACCGCATCTGTACAATTTAGAATTCCACATAATATGAAGTAAGCTCCAGCAACTTGTGTTAACATTAAGTTACTAAATGGATTAATAAAAATCAAAATACTCATGAATATTTCAAGAATTGCTGAAACAAGTAAAATAAGCCAGCTGCTTTCTTCTATTTTTTTCAATCTTAAAGACAAATCGATTTTTCCTAAAGCTAAATATAGAATCCATATACCAATAAAAATTGTAATTACTTGACTAAAAGTAAATGGTAAAACAATTGTTAGGATACCTAAAATTATAGCTAATATTCCGTAACCTAAATGAAATCGGAAAATAGGAATACTTTTTCGTTTAAAATAATTGTAAATGTTTAAAATTCCTGAAGCTAGAATGCTTATACCAAATAAAACACTCATTACAACTATGCTATTTTCTGGCCAAAAAAGGAAAATTACTCCCAATAAAATTACCATACATGAAATTCCAATTTCAATCCACATGATTTTTCTAAACAAGCGATCTATGTCTGTTAATAATCTTTTGGTTCTTTTGCGAAAAAATTTACTTAAAAAATCACTTTCTTCTGTTTTTGTTTTTTTCTTTGAACGAGCTTTTTTGTCGTTATACAATTTAATCACTCCTTTTTCATTTACAAACATTTTGCTTAACGATTCTATTATATCATATTTTTCTTTAGAATTTTATTTTTCTCTTTTTAATATATTCTTTTCCAATTATACAAGGATTATTCCATCTTGAACAATCAATTTGATTTGTACTCGATTGATAAAACGGACAATTTGACTGAGAACAATTTGTGCAAGTTTTTAAATGAACTGCTTCTTTATAAAACATTCTTTCTTCATATTTCATATTGTTATATAAATTTTCATAGTAACTTTCAGATAGCTTGTATGCATGAAATGGGATCGAAGAAAGATCTGGAATAAACATTTTTAACACGCCTATAGAGATTTCAATTTCTGCTTGCTGTTTGGTTTTTTCATCTACTTCTAAGGATTTCAAAATATTTAAAATCATTCGTTGAATTCCTTTATCCTCAATTTTTGGAATTAATGCCAGCAAGAAACTTTTTTTCATTAGAATTGTATCTTGATTTGTTAATTTTTCTAACGATATCTTTTCTTCTTTTTTCATAATACCTCCCCTTTGCGAAGTATATTCTAACACTTTTTTCTATTTTTAAGCACAAAAAAACAAGTTGCCTGTCAAAACAACTCGCCTTTTAGTGGTTAATAAAGTACAACTCATATTGACAGATACAAGTTATAACTTCTTATCAAGATCCACATTGCATGCAACACTTAATAGCCTGATAACTGATAGAGAATGATCATTTATCGCTTCACGCAATGAAATATCATTCACGCCGTGAGTACTCTGCCTCACTAGAACGGCATAATTCTAGGATATATACTTTTATATATCTCTAAACAGCGAGGCCGTTCTATTTTTTTCTATCTCTATTAAGTGATTTAATTATAATATATTTATTCGACAAAATCAAGCATTTTTTTTAAATTTTTTAATTTTTTTTGCTATACATTTTGTTGACAGGTATTCAAGGTTGCATTTTTCTGAATTTGTGCTATAATAAAATCCATTAAAAAAGGGGTGAAAATCATGACACTTCGAGAATTATCTGTTGATGAGTTTACATCATTTGTCAACGCTAGTCCATTAGCTACCCATTATCAAACTGTCAACTATGCTTGGTTAATGGGCGAATATGGATTCGATTATGAATTTATCGGTTTTATTAATGAGTACAATCAAGTTAAAGCAGCTTCTTTAATTTTATTAAAAAAAGTAAAGAGTGGCTTTAAATATGGATATGCTCCTAAGGGATTTATATTAGATTATTTTAATCAAGAACTTTTAAATGATTTTACGAATGCACTTATTAAATACTATAAAAAGAAGCGGGTATGTTTTATCAAAATCAATCCAGAAATTGCCATCAGTGAAGTTGATCCTAAAAGTGGTGTTAAAACTTATAACTGGAATTATGAAATTAAAGATATCTTAGAGAATTCCGGATATATGAAACTTAAAGATAATCTTTATTTTGAATCTATTCTCCCACGTTTTCAAGCTGTAATTTCTTTAAAGAATTTTTCTTTAAAAAGTATGACTAAAAATGGCCGTAACAAAGTGAATAAGGCAATTAAAAAAGGGTTACATTTGGAAATTGCTGAAAGAAGTGGTATTGATATACTAGAACGTTTTATTTCAAAAAAGAGAAAGACTCAACCATTTTATTATAAAGATTATTATAATGTTTTTAAACGAAATGATATGATTGATTTGTTTTTAGTAAGTATAAACTCTGAAGAATTTTTATTAAATGCTCGTAAAATATATGAAGCTGAAGTCGAAAGAAATAATACTTTTCATGGTATTTTAGAAAAAAATGCAACTCAAAAAACTATCAATCAGAAAATGGATTCAGACCGAAAACTTACTGCTTATAAACATAATGTATCGTTAGCTACTGAATTAAATAAACAACGCGATAAAATTTATATTGCTGGAGCATTAGTTATTAAATTTAAAAACCGAATTCAAATTTTAATTAGTGGATATGATACAAAATACAAAAATTACGATCCAAATTATTTTTTGCATTATGCTATTTTAGATTATTATAAAGATCAATTTGATTATGCTGATTTAAATGGTATGACTGGTGATTTTTCAAAAGAAAATCCTTACCATGGATTAAATGAATTCAAATTGAATTTTAAGCCAAAAGTTTATGAATATATTGGTGAGTATGATCTTGTAGTGAAACCTTTAAAATATAAAAAGCTACGTTCTAATGGCCAACTTGCTAAAATTTTTAATAAGACTGATTTAAAAACTGGAAAAGAAAAAAAATAGAAAGTCTAACTATTAAAAGTCAAGAGATTTTTGATAGAAAGATATAAATTGGAAAGAAACCCACGCCAAAAAGATTTCACAAAAGTGAAATTTTGAAAAAATTGATAATACAATTATTTCAAT
>CALVPL010000042.1 GCA_944351315.1 uncultured Bacilli bacterium
AAATTTTTAAAATTTGTGGTAATATATTCATAGAAAGAACTCCTTTATTTTATTATTTCTATAGGTATATTATACCACTGAGTTCTTTCTTTTTTTATGCAATCCGATAAATTTAGACTCCGTCAAATTGTTTTTAGTGTAGATAAAAAAAAAAAAATTTGATATAATGAACAAGACGAAATATAAAGGGAGTGGAAAAATGACATTAACGACATTATGGTCATTGTTTACCAAGGTACTAGATATTTGTATTGTTTGGTTTTTGTTTTACTTTATTTTGAAAAATATTCGAAATAATGTCAAAATGATTTTAATTGTAAAAGGCGTATTATTAGTTATTTTAATCGAAATAATTAGCCAAATTTTAAATTTATATACAGTAGGATTATTACTAGAATATGTATTAGATTGGGGACCACTAGCTATAATTGTGGTTTTCCAGCCAGAAATAAGAAGTATGCTAGAAAGTATAGGCCGAACTCAATTACTCGGACGGCATAAAATTTTGACAGTTGATGAACGAGAAAAAATGGTTACAGAAATCATGAAATCCGTTGAATTCTTGAAAAAGAATCGCATCGGAGCTTTGATTGTAATAGAACGAGATGTTTCATTGCAAGAATACATTGGCCGTGCAACCAAAATTTATGCAGATATTTCAAGCGAATTATTAAGTAATTTATTTTATCCAAATAGTCCTCTTCATGACGGTGGTGTCATTATTCAAGGAGATCGCATCACTTGTGCAGGGGCAGTCTTTAGAACAAGTATGAATCCAAGCCTAAATAAAAAACTAGGAACTAGACACCGTGCTGCTTTAGGTATAGCTGAAGAAAGTGATGCACTAGCTTTAGTCGTATCTGAAGAAAATGGCCGGATTAGCATTGCCTATGAAGGAGAATTACATTATAATTTAACATTAGATGAATTTAGAATGACACTAATTGAAGAACTAAAACCTAAAACAGAAGTTTTCTATGGATCAGATGCTTCCGAAAGTGAGGGTAATGTCCATGAATAAATCGAATAAAAAGAAAAAAAATATTTTTGGAAAAATGTATAAATGGTTAGATGAAAAATTTATTACACCATTAAGTCGAGCTATTTATTATTTATTTGAAAAATTAAAAAATAATCCAATTCATGTCGAAAAATTATTAAATCGACCTAGAGTTCTAGTCTATATTTCCCTTGGATTAGCAGTAGTAACGTTTGTTTTAGTCGATTCTCAGGTTATTACATTGGTAGAAAATGAAGCAGAAATTTTATCAAATGAACCTGTTACAGTTATATATAATAAAGAGGCTTATGTTGTAGAAGGCTTAGTAGATCAAGTAGATATTATTTTAACAGGCCGCAAAAGTGCTCTTTATTTAGCCAAACAATTAGGAGAACATGAAGTAGTATTAGATTTATCCGATTATGAAGCAAGTGATACACCAGTTCGGGTTCCACTTTCATATAATCAAACTGTAGATAACATAAATTATAAATTAGATCCAGCATATGTTACAGTTACAATTAAGAAAAAAGTAAGCGAAAAAAGAAATATTTCTTATGAGTTATTAAATGAAGATAAACTAAACGAGAAATTTTCTGTTTCAGATGTTAGTCTTGATCAAACCGAGGTTGTCGTTAAAGGTTCTGAAGATGCATTAGCTCAAATAGCCACAGTAAAAGCTTTAATTGATTTGAGTAACACGAAATTTACAGAAGCTATCACCTATGAAATTGATAATTTACCTTTAGTAGCTTATGATAAAGATGGCCGAGTTTTAGATAATGTAGAAATTGTTCCTGCAACTGTAGGAGCCAGCATTTCCTTTAGTACGTATAAAGCGACTGTTCCAATTGTTGTAACAACTACAGGTGATTTAGTTGCCGGAAAAGCAATATCATCAATTACCATAAATGGTCAAACAAATTATACTGTAGATATTTATGGCGAAAAAGAAGATATCGACAAAATTTCTAGTGTTCCTGTTACCGTTAATGTAGATGGTAAAGGTACAGGCGGAGCATTAACTTATAATGCAAGTATATCTAAGCCAACCGGTGTGCGTTCAATAAGTGAAAGCGATGTAAAAATTGTTGTTACTTTTGGAGATGAAAAACAAAAAACAATTAATATAAATAATATTAGAGCAAATAATTTAGGAAGCGGTTTAACAGTAAATCGAACAAATGATGACCCAATATCTGTTCAAGTAAAAGGAGTTCAATCAGTGATTGATTCAATTACAGAAGACAATATTTCAGCTTATATAGACTTAGCAAATTACACTGAAGGAACTTATGACGTCGATGTTCAGATTTCAAGTACTGATCCAAAAGTTAAATATGTGGTGTCAAGTAAAATAAATATTGTAATCACGAAAAATTAGAAAGCATTATATGGCTTTCTTTTTTTATAAAAATTTTAATAAAAAAACAAACAAAATCTTGTTTGTTTATTCAAATGGATGTGAGTCGATATGATGAAATAAAATTCCAATATCAACAAGCCCACTGATTCCAACTAAAGTGTAAATGATTTTAACCATCATAGATCCTTCTTCAAAAATAGCGGTTACTAAGTTAAAATCAAATAAACCAATAAGCCCCCAGTTAACGGCTCCAATAATTGTAAATACTAGGCAAATCTTATAAATAATTTCCATATATTCCCGTCCTTTCATGATTAGTATGGGATTTATTAAAGAATTTTATTCATAAAATTATTTTTTTCAAAATATAGTTAAGTAGAAAAGGAATGTGGTGAATTTTGAAAAAAATATTAGGATTACTATTAGCAATAGTTATTCTTGTAAGTGGCTGTGGTAAAAAAGGCACAGAAAATGTAATTAAAGATTTTACAAACAAAATAAATGAAACAAAAGCTTACATTTTAAAAGGAAATATGGAAATATATGCAGAAGAAGAAACTTTTACTTATAGTATTGAGGTTAATTTCTTAAAAGATTATTTTTATAAAGTAAAAATGGTAAATCAAACAAATAACCATGAACAAATAATTTTAAGAAATAATGATGCAGTCTATGTTATTACACCTTCTTTAAATAAAAGTTTTAAATTTCAAAGTGAATGGCCAGATAATTCAAGTCAAGCTTATATCTTAAAAGCAATTACTACAGACATGAATAATGATACAGAAAGTCAAGCAGAGGAAGTCGAAGGAAATTTTGTTGTAAAATCAAAAGTGAATTATCCAAACAATCCTGAATTGTCTTATCAAAAAATAACGATTGATAAAGAAAACACAATTAAAAAGACCGAAGTATATGATGAAAAAGACAATTTAAAAATGAAAGTAACATTTACAAGCGTAGATTATAAGGCCAACTTAAAAGAAGATGACTTTAAATTAGAACAATATATTAAAGAAAAAGAAGAAACAACAGAAGAAAATAAGGAAGATTGTACAGATGAAGAAACATGCAAAGAAAATTGCGAAGGAGAAAATTGTCAAGAAGAAAAAGCACCATGTGAAGGAGATGCTTGCACAGAAGAGACTGGAGCAATAGAAAATATTTTATATCCTCTATATATTCCAAGCAATACATATTTATCTAACAGCGATAAAGTAAATACAGATGTTGGAGATCGAGTTATTCTAACTTTTGGAGGTGAAAAGAATTTTGTTCTTGTCGAAGAAAAAAGTGTGATGGCCGATGAATTTGAAATTATTCCAGTATATGGAGATCCTCTAATAGTTAACGATACAATCGGAGCTTTAGGAGCAAATTCCTTGACATGGACAAAAGATAATATTAATTATTATTTAGCAGGAAATGATTTAACAACTGCCGAGTTACTAGCTATAGGTGAAAGTATTGGATATAATAACCAAACTGTTAGTGCAGAGAAATAATCTTCTCTGCTTTTTTTGAGACGGAGTCTAAATTTATCGGATTCAAATAAAATCTAGTAAATAAGGTCATGTAAAGCATGAGAAACATTAGAAGAAGAATTTAAAATCGGCATATTAGAAGTGGAAGATTCAAATAAGGAATAGTTCACTTCTTTTTTATTGTTGAATTCATAATTTTCATTAGAATTATATGTATCTAAATAATATTCAAAAATAGAGATTCCGTTTAAAAACATTTCTTGTAGTTTT
>CALVPL010000043.1 GCA_944351315.1 uncultured Bacilli bacterium
AAAATTGGAAATATTAATGAAAATACAGTTGCTTTATTACAAGAACACTTTTTAGACATAAAACAAGAACTTTTTGATGAACATTGTACGTGGTTTTATAAAGTATTAGAACAAATAAAAAAGAAAAACGAAAAAAAGATAGATCAAAATCCTGGCATACTCGGTATTGTATTAAGCGAAGAATTTATCGCAAAAGATTATAGGTATATACTAGGAACCATTCTAGCTTTGTATGCTCTTAAATATGCGGACATGAAAGATATCGCCTTTTTAAATAATCATATTTGTGAATGTGAAAGTAAAGCGGTTCACGACATCTGTTTAATGATGAAAATAGATTTAAAAGAGAAAAACTTTTTTGAGCATCTTTTTTCTGCGACAGACGAGTATATAAAAATGATCAACCAGAATTCCGAAAAAGATTTTTCTTTAATGCGAAAAAAATAGATAGATGTATTTTATAAAATCCATTTGACGAACCTTCTATTTAATGATACTCTTATTTTAAAGAATAAAGTAGGAGAGTAAGTTATGGAAATTTTTTGGCTTTTATTAGGATTTATAATGATTCTTGTCGCATCAAATGTTTTGGTGGATGCTGCGTCGTCCATTGCTCTAAAATTACGAGTGCCTAAAATGCTTGTAGCTTTAACCATAGTTGCATTTGGAACTTGTGCTCCTGAAGTGGCTATTTCTTTTCAAAGTGTTGAAGCTGCAAACGGTCAAATGGCTTTTGCAAATGTAATTGGAAGTTGCATTGTAAATGTTTTCTTAATTCTCGGTTTAGCCAGTTGCATTCGTCCAATAAAAGTGAAACATACAACCATAAAAAAAGAACTTCCCATTTTATTAATTGTAACAACTGGTTTTGTAATTTTAATGGTAGATAGTTTATTTAATCCACTTACAAAAAACACATTTTCTAGAGCCGATGCTTTAATCTTACTTTTACTTTTTTGCCTTTTTGTTCTTTATTTGATTCAACTATTTGTAAGAAGAAAAAACAAAGAAGAAGAAACAAAAACAAAATATTCTTTCTGGGTTGCAATTCTTTTGCTTATTCTTTCGTTATTTTTTATTAGCTTTAGCAGCGATCTCATTGTTAAAAATGCTGAGCTAATTGCTACGAATATGAGGATTAGTCAAAAAATTATCACGATGATTTTAATTGTGATTGGTACGAGTCTTCCGGAACTTTTTATGACTGTAACAAGTGCTTTTAAAGGTGAGTTTGATTTGGCTATAGGAAATATTATTGGAACCAATATTTTTAATATTTGTATTGTCCTAGGTTTGCCAATATTAATCTATGGCGATATTGTTTTAAATGGTTTTGGCTTCATTGATATATTATTTGTATTCTTATCTTCATTCTTTCTTTTTTGGTTTGCAAGAACTGAAAAAACACTAAGCCAAAAAGAAGGAATTTTTATGATCATTTGTTTTATTCTTTATTATGCTACCTTATTTTTTATGTAGATGATATAATATTTTTGAATTTGGAGGTTTTCTATGGCAAAAGTAGCAATAATTGGTGGCGGGGCTGCTGGATTAACAGCAAGTATTTATGCTTCTAAAAATCATGATGTAACGGTTTTTGAAAAAAATAAAGTATGCGGCAAAAAAATCACAATGACCGGAAATGGCCGATGTAATTATTGGAATGCCGATCAAGATTTAAGCCATTATCATAGTTCATCTAAAAAAATGTTAGATGCTTTTTTAGAATCTTTTAATAGGGAAGAAGTATTTTCCTTTTTCGAGGAAATAGGATTATATCCCGAGATAAAAAACGGTTATTATTATCCGTATTCTTTACAAGCAGCGAGTGTTCGTAATGTATTATTAGAAAAAGCAAAGTTACAAAATGTTCAGTTTAAAAATGAATGTGAAGTTTTAAAAATAGAAGTAGGTGCCGATCAAAAATTTAAAATTTATACCACCGAAGACACCTATATTTTTGATAAAGTTATCCTAGCAAATGGCTCGAAGGCTGGAATATTAGAAGAAAAGAATAGCTCTGGATATTTCCTAGCTTCCCAATTAGGCCACAAAATCATCGCGGTAAATCCTTCTTTAGTCCAATTAGTTGGTAAAGCTTCCTTTTTTAAAGATTGGGCAGGTGTTCGAGCTTTAGCCAACTGTACTTTATATATCGAAAACCAAAAAGAAAAAGAAAGTGCTGGAGAAGTGCAATTCACAAACTATGGAATAAGTGGAATTTGTATTTTCAATTTAAGTCGTGATGTGAAAGAAAATTTAGAAAAAGAAAAGAAAGTAGAAGTACATTTTGATTTCTTACCTTTCTTATCTTCCGATCAAAAAACACTTGAATGGCTTGAAAAACGAGCAAAATTATTAAAAAACTTTACTTTAGAAACCATGTTTGAAAATCTAATACCTTATAAATTATTATTCGTCTTATTAAAACAAGCTCATTTAAAAAAAGAAGAGTATTGGGAAAACTTAAGAGAAAAGGAAAAAGAAAATTTAGTAAAAACCTTAAAAGATTTTTCTTTAGAAATTGTGGATACAAAAGGATTTTTAAATGCTCAAGCTTGTTCTGGAGGAGTTTGTTTAGAAGAAGTTTTTTTAAATACTATGGAATCGAAAATAGTCAAAAATTTATATATCATCGGAGAACTTTTAGATGTTGACGGTGATTGTGGGGGATATAATTTAGGTTTTGCTTGGATGAGCGGTATAAAAGCCGGAAAAAGTTGCTAAAACTAGGCGAGTTCATTCATATTTACATTTTTTTTGAAATATGATATAATGGTAGAGTTCGAGGTGAAAAAATATGAGTTTGCAAAAAACTTATGAGTTTGACCAAATTGTGAATGATATTACCAATCATGAACATTTTTTAGAGTTAAAACATGAACTTCATCATGGAATAAGTCGTTATGAGCATTCTCTTCGTGTAGCGAAAATGACCTATGTCATAACAAAGAGATTAAATCTCGATTATGAAAGAGCTACAAGAGCTGCTTTACTTCATGACTTTTTTACAGGTAAAGATACAATTAGCTATAATGCTAAAGATACATTGAAAGTTCATCCAAGTATTGCTTTATTAAATGCGAAAAAATATTTTGATATAGATGAAAAACAGGCCAATATGATTGAAGCCCATATGTTTCCGATCTGCAATGTAATGCCTAAATATAAGGAAAGTTGGATCGTTACCAGCGCCGATAAAATCGTAGCTTCTCATGAAATGTATCGTTATAAAGCCCAGATGGTTTTAGGAATATGGCTTATTTTCTTGTTTAATGTAATTGCTATGCAAAAATAATTTCTTCTCTCAATATAAAAAATTGAGAGATTTTTTTTCATCTTTTTTCTTTAGAGAAATCGTGTTTTTAGATTGTTATCCGTCTTTTTTTTTGCTATAATATTTTAAGAATAGGGGATATGTTTATGAATCATAGAGGTCAAGCATTAGTTGAGTATGTGTTAATTATTGCACTGATAAGTGTTATTACAATTAGC
>CALVPL010000044.1 GCA_944351315.1 uncultured Bacilli bacterium
TTCTTCATCATGAGTCCATATGACTATTTGATTTTCTTTCTTTTTAGCTAAAACCTTAGCTAAAGCAAGACTAAAAACACCACTACCTAGACAAGTTATTTTCATTTTTCACCTCGCATTTCATGCCATAATTTATTTAAATTATCTTCATATTTATTATGACGTGGACGATAATATTTCTTTCCCTTTAAATTAGCTGGTAAATATTCTTGTTTCACATAAGAATTCGGATAATTATGTGGATAAAGATAGGTAGTTGAACTAGTTTTTATATGGTCTGGAACATTGCCAGTACTTCCTTTATGAATGTCATTTAAAGCTTCATCTAAAGCAAGATGTGCACTATTAGATTTAGGGGATAAAGCCATCTCTGCAACAATTGTACCTAAAGGAATGCGGGCTTCAGGAAGACCAACCAATTCACTTGCGTGAATCGCCGCCATAACTTTTGGTCCAATAGAAGGATTAGCAAGGCCAATATCTTCATAAGCAATCACACTCATGCGTCTATAAATACTATCTAAATCCCCAGCTTCAATAAGTCTCGCTAAATAATGTAATGAAGCATCCACATCACTTCCACGAATCGATTTTTGAAAAGCCGACAACACATCATAATGCCCATCTTCATTTTTATCGTGAAAAAAAACTGGTTTGGCTTGAATATTTTTTAAAACTTCTAAAGTAACCACATGATCTGTCGCGGCATAATAGGCAGTTTCTAATAAATTTAAAGCACTCCTTACATCTCCACTAGAAGCAGTAGCAATAAACTTTAAAGCCTCATCATCAATTTCAATCTCAGGCAAATAATTTAAAGCTCTTTTTAATCCGGTAATAATATTTTCTATAGTTAATTCATGAACTTCAAAAATTTGAACTCGACTACGAATCGCTGGATTAATTTTATGATAAGGATTCGAAGTAGTTAAGCCAATTAAAAGAATAAGTCCCGATTCAATATGCGGAAGCAATAAATCTTGTTTATCTTTATTCATTCGATGAATTTCATCAATAATCAAAATCATTTCCCCATGCATTTTAGCTTCTAGAATCGCGACATCAAAATCTTGTTTATTATTAATTGTCGCATTCAAAAATTTATAAGGCATATTCATTTCTTTTACAATTGCATTAGCAATCGATGTCTTGCCCGTTCCAGGTCGACCATATAAAATCATAGAACACAAATGTTTACTTTTTACTAAATTAGATAAAACTTTATTTTCTCCCACCAAATGTTCTTGACCAATAATTTCAGACAATTTTGTTGGTCGCATTTTATTTGCTAGATTTTCCATATTCTTCACCAGTTTTAATTATAACAAACAAACTATCGTTTGACAATTTTTCTTCATTTTTATATACTTTAATAGGGATACTATGAAAGAAAATAAATTACCAGAATATATGCAAAAATATATCGATACTTTACAATATGAAAGAAAATTAAGTAAAAATACCATTCTTTCTTATCAAGACAATTTAAAGACTTTTTGGGAATATATCGCTCCAAAAGATCCACTAAAAGTAACAAAAGAAGATATCGAAAAATTCTTAAAATTTGAACAAGAAAAAAAAGTTACAACCAAAGCTCATTACTTTACTGTATTGCAAAACTTTTACCTTTTTTGTCTAGAAGAAGGATATACTAAAATAAATCCATGTGAAACGATTCATATGCCTAAATTACCCGATAAATTACCGAATTATTTAACTTATGAAGAAGTTGACCGTCTATTAGATATGCCCTTAAAAACTGATTATGATTATCGTACTAAAGCCATGTTAGAACTTTTATACGCAACGGGTATGCGCGTAAGTGAACTCCTATCCTTACGTTTTTCCAATATTGATTTAGAAAATACAATTGTTCGAGTAGAAGGAAAAGGAAGTAAAGAAAGAATCATTCCTTTTAACGATACCAGCAAAAAATATTTAGAATTATATCTAAATTTCTATCGGCCAAAACTTATAAAACCAGGCAAAAACTATGAAGAACTTTTCTTAAACAATCGCGGAACACCAATGACAAGACAAGGTCTATTTAAATTATTAAAACAACTATGTAAAGAACTAGGAATTAAAAAAAATGTAAGTCCTCATATTTTAAGACATTCTTTTGCAACCCATCTATTAAACGCGGGGGCAGATCTACGAGTCATTCAAGAATTTCTCGGTCATAGCAGCATATCAACTACCCAAATATACACTCATGTTTCCAAAGAACATATAAAAGCGGAATATACAGAAAGTCATCCACGTAGTAAAAAAGAATGATAAACAAGCCATCATTCTTTTTTATTTTACTAACAATTTCTGTTTTCACGTTGTTCTTCTTTTCTAGAATTTTGACGATTTTGATTTTTTCTAGAATTTGAACGATTTTGTCTTTGATTATTATTCTTTTTCATAATCTTTTTTACCTCCCACTAGTATTATGGCTAAGGAAAAAAATATCATACTCAAATTTTTTTGTTTTATTTGCCAATGTTTGGTATTTCGTGTAAAATAGGATATAGGTGAACCAAATGAAAAAATATTGTTTAATGGCAGCTAAAAACGGTAAAGCTTATTTACTTAAAATGCCAATTCAAATAGAAAATGAAGTTGTTTTAGTAGATTTAATGGAAGATATTAGTTATATAGATGCTTTATTTACAATGTATTATTCCAAAAAAGAAGCCATAGAAATTTTAAAAGAATGCAATCCCACTTTTTTTAAGGATATAACCTCCACAGATCATTTAGATTTATTTATTGCTCGTCCAACTTATAATCAAAAGAATCATCACCACAGAATTCGCTTTTATGAATGTCTTTTTAAAGATTCTTCTAATTTGCGTTCTTATCCAAAAATAGTAAATTTTCTTCAGAATTTTGCTTTTGAAAGAGAAAAAAAAGTAGAAAATCAAGTATCCATTAAATTAGATCGCAGTAAAGAACTCACTGAATTTATCAATTTGCTTTTGTCTTTAACTATGAGCAATCCAGAAGCCAAAAAAACTCTGACAAGAAAAGAAAGCATATTAAATTCAGAAACCAAGAAAAAAATTCGTGAATACTATAATTATTCAGATCGCCTCGTTTATAATGAATTATATCAACAAATGTTATCTTATAAAGAACTCCGTGGTTTTTGTTTAGAATATATTGAATACAACAAACAACCAAAAAGAAATTTTAAAGACTTAAATGCCGATCGACGAAGATATTTATATCCAAGTAATATTTTTGGTTTTACCTATAATTTTGAACTGAGATTAGATGAACTAAATTTTATTCCTATGAATTACGTTCCGCCACTTACCGCGGAAGAAGAAAAAGCAATATTAGAAGAAAAAATAGAAAGATATATCAACCAAATTCCTTTTTCAAATAGCGAAATGCAAGAATACTATGAACAGGGAGGAATTCCTTGTATTTTTGAGAATATGGATGCCAATGAAATTTATGGCTGCTTAACCGACGAAGATAAAGTAAAATTAAAATTAATAAGCATTCAAGAATATCAAAAGAAAAATTATTTAAAAGTAAAAGAGTATTTTACAAGTCAACGACATAAAATTTAATAGGTGATTTTATGTCTTTTTTCATGCCTTTAATAATTTCTTCCGTTGCAGGCCTTTCAACAATTCTAGGATCCATCGTCATCTTTTTTAAATGGAAAAGAGAAAATATCAACAAATTCATTACATTTTGTTTAAGTTTATCTTTAATAATCATGATCGGGATTTCCATCACTGAATTAATTCCAGAAGCAAGTTATTCCATTTTAGTAAATTTTAAACTCGCCAAAGGATTACTTATCTCAATGCTTGTTTTTTTAGTAGGTGTTTTAAGTGTTTATTTTTTAAACAAAAAAATAGAGAAGAGTAGTAGTACCGATTTAGATTTATATCGCTTAGGCATTCTTTCTATGCTCGCTTTAATGCTTCATAATCTTCCCGAAGGAATTGTAACTTTTTTAAGTAGTTATCAGAATATGGAATTAGGTCTTAAAATCAGCATGGCAATCATGCTTCATAATATCCCGGAAGGCATAAGTATAGCCGTGCCAATTTATTATGCAACCGGATCAAAAAAAGAAGCCGTGAAAAAAACTTTCCTATCTGGTTTAGCTGAACCCCTAGGAGCCATTTTAGCCTTCTTATTTTTAAGAAATTTTATCACAGATACAATGATTGGTCTCATTTTGTTATTTGTAGCCGGCCTTATGATCACATTAGCGATTCATGAACTTTTACCAAAAGCCTTAACTTATCATGAAAATAAGTATATTGTATTAGGATTTATAGTTGGTATACTTCTACTATTTATAAACCATTTTATATAGAAAGGGTAGGGAAGATGCTCTTGTGCTTTCTAAGTTCATAGTTTATAATACGGTACATGAAAAGAGGAAAAATATGGCCAAAAAAAGTAAAATCGAATTTGAACGAGGAAGGATATATTATATCATTGATTACATCTTAAGAGAATACAATAAAAATTTTCGCAAAGAATTTGTTACTAATGAATTTAAAGATCGGGAAGCACTATTTGAAGTTTTAAAAGAGCTAAATGAGTGTAAAAAAAAAAGAGAGCAAAAAACATAAAATAAATTCGAAAAAAACACAAAATTCGTCTTATCAAATGCAGAAATACGTTATATGAGAAATATTTACAATGATTACAATCAATATGAAATAAACACCCGATACAGCATATTTAATACAGCATTATCAATTTTTGCATTATTAGTTAGTATACTTTTGTCTCTAATAAGTAATATTGAAAATATCCTTTTTATATCAGTTCTGATGGCTATATTGGGCATAATTTTAAATAAACTAATTCATGATTTGTTTTAACAAAAAGAACACGGTTTACATAACGTACATTATGCTATTTATATAAAAACTTTAAAAAGACTGAATCTTTCAGCAATTTAACCGATTATTTATATCTATTTATTCTATTGTTTTCAATGTAAATATAAAGATTCTAATAAATATAAAGATATGATTTTAAATAAAATTTTTTAATAAAACAAATTCCAAATTTTTAAATAAATTTATATTTTCTAATTTGCATCGAAATTTATGAAACTGAATAATTATTCATTTAATTCAATAAAAAATCCTTTCATAATTTGCATTGAATTTCATTAAGCTGAATAATTGATCACATGAATACAATTGCTAATTTGCATCGAGTTATACTAAAACGTATAATTATTCATCTAAAGTGCAAATAAATATTTTGCAGCGAAATAAAATTAAATGAAGAAGTATACATCCCGTTGCAACAACTCACTCCCCCTATTTTTCAAAAATTTAGAAGAGGGGACTTGCAAGAAAAAAAGCACTAGAATTCTAGTACTTATTCATTACCAATCATCGAACCACGTGATTCAATTTCCGCAATTTTTTCAAAAACTTCTTCAGCATTATTGACATTAATTTCTGTATAACCAAGTTCTTTTAGAGCTTGAATTCGAACCGTATTTAATTGTTGAGTTCGACTTAATTTTTCTTCATTTTTTTTCTCAATTTCTTGAACAAAACGACGATGAGACTCAGCTAATTTACTACGTGAAGCTCCCCCATTATTGTAAAGCGTTAGGGCAGAGTACAAAATACCTTCAAAAATAAATTGCTTGTCTTCATTAAACTTAAATTCATCTGGCTTAGTAAAACCTGTAATCTTAGACATATATCCAAAAATATATTTAATTTCTGGAACATTACTCATAGATTGCAACATATGGAATAAATAAAGAAAAGCATAATAATTTTCTTCTCTCTTCCCCTCTTCTCCTAATTTTTCTTTAAGAAGGTTGACAATATCCGTTAAAAGAACTTGAGATTCTTTAGTTAAGTTTTTAAGATCAAGATAACTTTCCATGTCATTTGAATTCTTCATACTTTGATTCAATCGATTTTCAACACTCATCAAATAATCGGTAGTAACATTAATTTTATCTAAAGTTTTTTCAGAATCATCTGAAATATCTAATAATTTATATAAAAGAATTTTTTTCTCTTTTGGCCATTTATTAATATCATCCAATTCCAAATAGTTGTATACCATTTGTCTTGAAACACCTAAGTATTTAGCCAATCGAACCTTTGATATTCCTAATTCTTGTAATAATTCATTTAATTTATTCATTTTCATGCCTACTCTCTTTAATATTTACATTATAATTATATCCACTTAACATTTTTGTGTCAAGTGAAAGTAAACATTTTTTTAAAATCTTTAATCGCTTAAATACCAGAGTTTTTCGTTGTTTTTAAAAACCGTTTTAATAATCCCACTACCAAGACATTCTTCTCCTAAATAGAAAACACAGAACTGTCCTGGAGTAACAGCCTTTACACCTTGAGGATAAATAACTTTAACTTCCTCATTTTCTAAATATTCAATTTGTACGGAATAATCTTCCCCACGATAACGGAATTTAGCCGTACAAAAAGTAGGATGAACGGCACTAATCCAATTTACTTGTTCCAAAATACAAGCATCGCTCATCAAATATTCACTATCTTCCCCAAAAGCAACATATAAAATATTTTTAGAAACACTTTTTCCACATACATAATGCCGTGTAGATTGCCCAGATAACCCGACGTTTCTTCTCTGACCAATCGTATAATTCATAAGACCAGTATGTCTACCAATAACCTCATTTGTACGAACATCCACAATATCACCAGGATTTGGTTTTAAATAATTATGAATAAATTCTTGAAAATGTCTTTCACCAATAAAACAGATACCTGTAGAATCCTTTTTACTTGCCACATTTAAATGAATTTCTTCAGCAATTTTTCTTACCTCGCTCTTCGTTAAATTTCCAACGGGAAATAAGACATTCTGCAGTTGATTAGGAGTTAACTGAGCCAAAAAATAGGTTTGATCCTTATTTTGATCAATTCCTCTTAAAAGTTTTCCGTTTTCCAGTCTTGCATAATGACCTGTAGCCATATAACTAGCTCCAAGTTTTTTTGCTTCTTTTTTAAATACATCAAATTTAATATACTTATTACATAACAAATCCGGATTAGGAGTTCGACCTTTTTTTAATTCCTCTAAAAAATAAGTAAAAACATTATCCCAATATTCTTTAATAAAATCGACACGGTGTAAAGGAATATCCAAAATTTCACAAGCCTTTAAAGCATCTTGATAATCTTGCTCTTGAGGGCAAATATTATCTGTAATAGTAGGATTTCCTAAAACATCATTATTTAAAGAAGCATCCCAGTTACGCATGAATAAGCCTTCTACTACATACCCTTCTTTTTTTAAAAGATAAGCACTGACAGCCGAATCAACTCCCCCACTCATCCCGACAATTACTTTTTTACACATTGTAATTCCTTCTTTCACCATTATTTTACCAAAATAGTGAGAAAAGGTCTAGTTTGTTTTATGAAAGCAAAACTTTAAAAAGTGGCAGAATTTTATCCCCGCTAAGCCATAGGAAACTATCATAAACGATAACGAAAGAAAGGATAACTAAAGAGCCTTTTAATAAATGAGCAATGAGAAGGCTTGGATCTGTTTTATAAATATATTTTCCTATCATTTTCCTAGCAATTCGAAGACATTTAGAAAAGAAAAAGAAAAGACATCCAAGATAAAAAAACTTTGTAATCAAAAGGAAAAGAAAACTAAAAAGAAAACCTGAAAATCCATAAGTAAGTGAAAATATTCCGGTTAAAAATCCGACACTCATTCCCTCATAAAAAATTAAAGTGCATAAAAAAGGAATACCAATTCCAAAAAAACTTAAAACAAGACCTAAAACCAAAACAAAAAAATGAAAAAATAAATAATTATAGGTTTGATCCGCGATATGAGAGACATAATAAAGTACATGCTCCTTTAAAACTTCAATATGAGAAATACCTAAATAAAGACCTACAAGAATTCCAAAAAGAAACAAAACACCTAAAAAAATCACCAAATATTTATTTTTTTTAAAATATTGTTTGAATCTTTTCAAGAAGATCACCTAAAAAAGTATATTTACAAATCCTTAAATTTATGATAAATTTAGAAAGAAAAAAAGTGAGGTCAAAACATGAATAAAAAAGTAAGACAAATAGTAACTTGGATTATTTTATTTATTATGGTAGCTGGAATTGTAGCTAGCATTACAGCCTACGCATTTCAATAAAATGCAAAAAATTGATTCTTTATTTGAATCAATTTTTTTATTCTTCTAAAAGTTCATCTCCTGTTTCTAACATAGTAGTAATAAAAATTGCATAACCAGTTAAAGGATCATCTACTATAACATGCGTAACGGCTCCAATTAATTTGCCATTTTGAACAATAGGAGAACCACTCATTCCTTGCACTACCCCACCAGTTTGTCTTATTAAATCTTGATCAGTAATTACAAATTGAATATTTTTCGTATTGCTGTACTCCTTAATACTTGTAATTTCAATTTCAAACTCTTTCTTTTCTTGACCATCTAAAACCGTATAAATCGTTGCGTTACCAATCTTGACTTCCTCTGGTTTAGCAATTTTAATATAAGAATCCTCTAACGAATCTTGATAAATACCATAAATTCCATGAGTACCATTCGTTTTTATATCTCCAAGCATATGTTTGTAGTTAAAAGTAGCATTCTTAGCTCCAGCAACTCCCGTGCTACTTTTATTAATGCTTGTAATAGTACTTTCAAAAATGGATCCTGTTTTTACTTCAACAATTTCACTTGTAGTACTTTCTAAAATTTCATGTCCTAAAGCTCCATACACTTTAGAAGTTGGATCAATATAAGTTAATGTGCCAATCCCCGAGATACTATCTTTAACATATAAACCTGTTTTATAAACTCCATCTACTTTTTCCAATTGTAAATGAATTGGAATAAAATCATCTTCTCTTTTAACCGTTAAAGTAATTTCTTTTTCAATATTTTTTTCAATTTGACTCGTTAAATCACTAATAGTAGAAATATTTTGGGCATTTACTTTAACAATCAAATCACCCGGTTTTATTTCTGGAATACCCTTTATATAATCACCATTTACTTTATAAAAACCAATAACCATGACTCCCGGTGTTTCAATTTGAATACCAATACTTTCACCACCTAAAATCACTTTATCCGAATAAGCAAAAACGTGTATTGGCAAAAATCCAAGCAAACAAATAAACAAACAAATATATCTTTTCATAGTAAATCTTCCTTTCACTAAATGTAGTATGGATTAGAGTTTAAAAACTAAGTTGGAAATTGTTTCTATGGAAGTTCTTACCAATTAAAAAAGATATTTGTATTTCTCAAATATCTTAAGCCGTTAACCGAGCCATCTCTCTTTTTTCAGCATTTTGTTTGTTTTCAATCGCCACTCTTTCGACGACAAATAGCACTAAAATCACGTTCATATTGAAACTTCCACCATAACTCAAGAATGGAAGAGGTACTCCTGTTAATGGAATAAGTGCCAAAATTCCCATAAAATTGATCAATAAATGAAGCAAAATATAAATAAATGTTCCATAGCAAATAATAGCATTACGAATACTATCTGCTTCTTTAGCAATTTTCAAAATTCGATATAAAATATAAGCATATCCTATAATAATCAAAATACCTACTAAAAGACCTAATTCTTCTACTAAAATTGGAAAAATAAAATCCGTATGGGCTTCAGGTAAATATAAATACTTTTGACTGGAATTTCCTAAACCAACTCCAAATAAACCACCATTATGAAAAGCGATAAACCCATTACAAACTTGATATCCTGTATCTTCCATATATCGTTGACAAGGTGCTTGAAATTTTAAACGGGCTAACTGGGTACTATTAAAAATATCCGATCCACTATAAAGTAAAGCAATTCCACCTATAATAGCTGCAAAACCTAAATATTTGATCAAATTTACCTTACTTTCCTTTTCAAACGGAATCACTAAAAAAGTAAAAAAGACAATACCCGCAATAATAACAGCTCCTCCAAAATCTGGTTGCATAGCTACTAAAAAGAAAATAATAATTGCTAAAATAATAGGAATAAAATTATAGACAAACGGCTTTCTTTTCTTAATACTTTTTTCATAGAAAACCGCCATATATAAAATAAGTGCCGTTTTAGCAAACTCAGTCGGTTGTAAATTAAAAAAACCTAAATCTAGCCAACTTTGAGCACCACCTGCTATGATTCCATAGCCAAAAACCAAAAAAAGTAATCCAAAAACTCCCAATAAATATAAAGGAGCTAAAAAACGATATTTTTTAGTTGGAATTCGCAAAACAAGAACCATTCCGAAAAAAAACGAAACAAGAACAAACAATAATTGGCGAATAAAAAAATAAGATGGTGAAACATTATAACGAAGAACACTTGAAACACTAGAAGCACTTAGAATCATTATTAAACCAATAATACTATATAAAACCATGAAAAAAAGTAATGGTTTGTCCATTTTTCTAAATAAGGCTTTCATTCTACCACCTATATTAATCATACCATAGATTTTCTAGCCGGTACAGTTAGAATTTCTTATTTAGTGAAAAATGAATGTCAAAATTAAAAAAAACTAATAAACTATAGTAGATAGATTAGGAGGTTACATATATGTATTATTATGGAAACAATGGATACTATGGTGGAAACTATGGTTACCAAACTCCATGTTGTAACATGGGATATGCGGGATACACTACTGGTTATGGTGCAGGAGCCGCTATCTGGATTGTTTTATTTATCCTATTAGTTATCATTATTGGTGCTGGTTGGACATGGAATAACAACCCTAATAATTAAATAGAAGAACCAAAATGTTCTTCTTTTTTCTTCAGTAAAATTTCTAAAAAAGCTTTATTTTTCTTAAGTTTTTTGCTACAATAGTACTGTTTTATTTAAGGGGTGTGAAGTCATGAAACTACCAAAAATAACCATATTAGACGAAACAGATAAACGACTAAGAAAAAAAAGCGAAGAAGCAACTTTTCCATTAACCAAAGAAGATAAACAAATGATCAAAGATATGATTGATTATCTTACATTAAGTCAAATTGAACCAGAAAGAGAAAAATATGATCTTCGAGCTGGAATGGGACTATCTGCTGTTCAAATTGGTGTTTTAAAAAGAATTTTTGTCATCGTTGAAGAAGTAGAAAAAGAAAAATTTAAAAATTACATTATTATAAATCCTAAAGTACTTTCTTACAGCGAAGAACAAATCTATGTCGGCGAAGGCGAAGGATGTTTAAGCATCAATCGTGAAGTTGAAGGCATCGTTCCAAGACACGCAAGAATTACTGTAGAAGCTTACGATATGGACGGTAAAAAATTTCAAATTCGTGTTCGTGAAGACATCGCGATTGCTTTCCAACATGAAATAGATCATTTAAACGGCATCTTATTTGTCGATCACATCGATCCTAAAAATCCTTATAAAGACCAAGATAAAATGCGAGAAATTTAATTTTCCTCGCATTTTTTTATATACTTCTTTACTTCTTCACTATCATCAAAATGAATCTTATCATGACCGAGAATTTGATAATCTTCATGTCCCTTACCAAGCAATAAAACAATATCATCCTTAGAAATAAGATCTAAAGCTTTCAAAATAGCTTCATGGCGATCTAAAACCACTTCATAGTTCTCTTTCTCTACTCCTTGTAAAATATCTTCCATAATTTTCTTAGGATCCTCAGTTCGTGGATTATCGTTCGTAAAAATGACATAATCGCTTAAGCGAGTAGCAATTTCTCCCATAATAGGTCTTTTTAACGGATCACGATCTCCTCCACATCCAATTACAGTAATAATTCTTGCTTGAGCTAATTCGCGATACGAATTGATCACCTTTAATACAGCATCAGGTGTATGAGCATAATCGACAACCGCAAACCCATCTTTAACTTTATAAGTTTCACATCTTCCTTTAGGCGGATAAATCTTTGGTGTAACTTCCATAACATCCTTTAAAGTAATTCCATATTCACAAACTAAAGCAACCGCGGTTAAATAATTATAGACATTAAATTTACCAGTTAAATGTGTAGTTACTTCATAAAGATGTTCTTGAACTTGAAATTCAATAGTCGTTCGATCTGGATAAAAAGAATATTGTTTCACCCAATAATCACTTTTCTTTAACCCTAAAGTTTTGGTATTAGAAAATTTGGCCATAAACTTTTCACTAGCTGGATCATCTATATTAACAAGAAAAGTTCCTTGAGGATTCATATAATCCAAAAGTTCTAATTTTGTTTGTAAATAATTTTCCATCGTTTTATGATAATCTAAATGATCTTCAGTCAAATTGGTAAATGCTCCAACGAAAAACTCTAAACCAGCAATTCTTTTTAAGGCAAGAGCATGAGAACTTACTTCCATGACAATCGTAGTACATCCCTTAGCTAATGCATCCATAAACAATTTATAAATCGTTAAGATTTCAGGAGTCGTATTAGGAAGCTCTTGTTTTTCCTCTTCAAAATAAAAACCAATCGTTCCCATATAGGCTACTTTAACTCCTAAAGCTTTCAAAATTTGATAAGTTAAATAACAAGTTGTTGTTTTTCCATTTGTTCCAGTAACGCCAATTAACGTCAGTTTTTTTAATTCCTCACTATACTCTTCTTGCAACGCTTTCGTTAAATATTCACTTGTATTTGGAACCACTATCACTGGAACATCTACATCTACTTCTCTTTCAGCAATAATTCGAGAAGCCCCGTTTAAAACAGCTTGATGAATGTAATCATGGCCATCTACAGTATGTCCTTTAATAGCCACAAAAGTTTGACCAGGCTGAATTTTTCTTGAATCTGTTTCATATTGAATCATTAAATCACTTCCTCATTAAAATAGTACCATAAAATTAGAAAATTAGAAGAATTTTTTTCACTTTATCAGAAAAAAAGAAAATTTATTTTAAAATTTTCTTTAAACAGCCTTTTCTTCTAACTTTACACTGACAACTTTAGAAACTCCTTGTTCTTGCATAGTAATTCCATATAAAGTATCCGCATATTCCATCGTTCTTTTCTTATGGGTAATCAAAATAAATTCACTTTTATCTTTTTGACTTAATAAATACTTACCAAAAGTATCGACATTAGCTTCATCTAAGGCAGCTTCAACCTCATCTAAAATGCAAAAAGGTACAGGATAAACATTTAAGATTGCAAACAATAAAGAAATCGCAGTCAACGTTTTCTCACCACCAGACAATAATCCTATATTGTTTAATTTTTTTCCTGGTGGTTCAGCAATAATATCAATGCCAGTTTCCAAAATATTATCCGGATCAGTTAAAACTAATTTTCCAGTCCCGCCTTTAAACATTTTTTTAAAGACATTCGAAAATTCAGTTTGAATTTTATCAAAAGCATCTTTAAGCTTTTCCACCATAATTTCATCCATTTCAGCAATAACCTTTAAAAGTTCTTCGCAAGCTTGCTCCAAATCATTTTTTTGTGTTGTTAAAAATTCATAACGGCCACTTAATCGTTCATATTCCTCAATACTGCCCAAATTCACCGTTCCTAAATCTTTCATTTCCTTACGTAAACTATTTACTTTCATTCGGGCAATTTCACTTTCAATTTCTAACCGATAATCCATTTTAGCTTTTTCATAAGTCATATGATAATTTTCCGATAAAACCGTCAACAAATAATCCATTTTAGTATCCATTTTTCCTAAAGAAATTTCTAAGTCCTTTAAAGTTTGTTCTGTTTGATATAAACCACTACTATTTTTCTTATTTTCTGTTTCAATACCCGCAATCAATGAAGAAATTTCACTTTTTTGATTCTTATATTCTTGAATCTTTTTCATAAGCAATTCTTTTTCTACTTCTACTTCTGTAATCGTTTTCATGATTCCTAAAATATTATCTTCTAAATTTCCCTTCTTTAACGAAGTATTTGCTGCAAGTTGTTTAGAAATATTTCCCAATTTTTCCTCGAGATCACGTTCATTCATTTCTTTTTGCGATAATAAATCCTCCGTATAAATACGTTGACGAGTAACTTCTTGTTCTTTTTCTTCTATATTCGCAAGTTTTTGTTTAAATTTAGTTTCTTCCTCTTCATAATCCTTTAAACGACTTTCCAATTTTTGTAATTCCACTTTTGTTCGTTCTAAATCAGTTTTCATTTGTAAAAGACTTATACTTTTTTTAGCAGAACCACCAGTTAAAGATCCACCAGCATGTAAAATCTCCCCATCTAATGTTACTACTCGATATTTATAATTTAAAAGCTTTCCAACTTTTTCCATTGAGTCATATCCAGCAACCACAAACACATTGCCAAGTTGATTTTCAATAACACTTTTGTATTTAGGATCATATTTAACCAAATCACTAGCAATTCCCAAAAATCCCGATTCTTTTTTTGCTAAAGAAATTAAACTCTCTGCAACATATCTAGAAGAAATGGTATCTAATGGGAAAAAAGTAGCTCGTCCTAACTTGTTTTCCTTTAAAAATTCAATTGCTTTTTGAGCCGCTGAAAAATCATCGACAACCAAAAAATTTGCTGCTGAAGAAAGTGCTGTATCTATGGCAACACTATATTTAGCATCTGTTTCAATTAATCTCCCAATCGTATTATGAATTCCTTTCAATCGTGGATGATTTAGCACATTTTTAATCGCATAAGATAAACCTGGATCGTTTTCAATATTATGTTCTAAAATCTCAATTTGATTTTGTAACATCAACTTCTTTTTTAAAGCATTTTCTTTTTCAGATTGAAACTTTTTATATTGAAACTCACATAAACTAGCTTCTTCATCATTTAAAGAAGTTTGAGCAAGAATATCCTTTTTCTTTTTTCTTAATTCTTCGATTTCTTCTTTCAAAAGAAGTTGTTGTTTTTGTATCTTTTGTTCTTCTTCTTTTAAAGAGAGTAAATTTTGATTAATTTTATCCGCATCCACTTCATATTTTTGTCTTTCTAAAAGAAGAGTTTTTTCACTAGTAAGTTTTGCTAAACGTTCATTTAAAGAAACCAAACGGTTGTTTTCTTCTTCAATTTTATTTTCGATTTCTAATAACTCAGCTTCATATTGTTCAATTTTTGCTGATCTTGTTAAATTCTCAGTCGATAAAGATTTCTTTTTTTGTTCCAATTCTTCAATCTGACTAGTAATCTCTTGATATTTAGAATGAATATCGGCAATATCATGAACCGTTAAAGCAATTTCTAAATTTTCTAACTCCTCCTGAAAAGCCAAATACTTCTTCGCAACTTCACTTTGTTCTTTTAAAGGCAAAACACTAACTTCAAGTTCCTGAACAATCAAATTTACTTTCTCTAAATTATCTTGAGTTTTTTCCAATTTTCTTAAACTCTCTAATTTACGATTTTTATATTTTAAAACCTGAGCAGCTCCTTCTAAAATAACCCGACGTTCTACAGGTTTAGAATTAATAATTGCTTCAATATTACCTTGGCTAATAATATTATAAGAATCATTTCCAATTCCACTATCAAGTAAAAGTGAAGTAATATCTTTTAATCTTACTTTCACATTATTAATAAAATATTCATTTTCTCCAGTATAATAAAGAATTCGTTTAATTTCTACATCTTCTAAATCGGTATTCAAAAAATGCGTGGTATTATCAAAAGATAAAGCAACTTCACATCTTTTAAATGGCGGTCTTGTTTCACTTCCAGCAAAAATGACATCACTCATAGCATTAGAACCACGTAAACTCTTAATAGATTGTTCCCCTAAAACCCAACGAACCGCATCGACAATATTGCTCTTTCCAGAACCATTCGGTCCAACAATTGCTGTAATATTCGTTTTAAATTGCATTTCCATCTTATCAGCAAACGATTTAAAACCATAAGCACGTATTCCTTTTAATTTCATATTACCTCGCCCTTTTCTGGTACGCATCATAAGCAGCATTTTGCTCTGCTTCTTTTTTACTTTTACCAATTCCTGTTCCAAAAACAATTCCGTCTATAATCACATTTACCGTAAATGTTTTATCATGTGCCGGTCCAGTTTCTTTTACAACATCATAATGCAAACTTTTCTTATCGGTTTGAACCATCTCTTGTAAAATAGATTTATAGTCTCCTAAAAAATAAACACCTTTTTTAATATAAGGCAAAATAATTGTATCGACATAATTCTTGGCAACTTCAAAACCACAATCTAAATAGATAGCCCCTAAAACACTTTCAAATACATCGGCAATAATTGTATCATTTACCTTGCCTTCCTGGCCATGACCTACTAAAATGTATTGATCTAACCCAATTTCTTTCGCATAAGTAGCTAAGGCATTTTCACACACAAAAGAAGCTCTAGTTTTACTCATATCACCTTCTTTTAAATCCGTATGTAAATAAAAATACTCACTAGTTACAAGTTCTAAAACAGCATCACCTAAAAATTCTAAACGTTCATAATTTTCAGTATGATTTTCATTCGAGTAAGAACTATGAGTAAAAGCCCGTCTCATTAATTCTAGGTTTTTTAATTCAATATGATATTTTTTAAAAAAATCTCTAAAGTCCATAAATACCTCTACTTTCAACACTCACATTATACAAAAATAAAAGGGGTTTTACAAGTAAACTTTTTTGTAGTACAATACTACTAGGTGATGATTCTGAAAAAAATAGTGATCTTTTTTATTCGCTTTTATCAATGCCTACCACTAGCAAGTCATTCTTTTTGTAGATGTATACCAACTTGCAGCGAATACATGATTGAAGCCATTGAATACTATGGTGTGATTAAAGGAATAAAACTAGGCCTAAAAAGAATAAGCAAATGTCGCCCAGGGGGAATATATGGGTATCAACCACTAAAAAAGGAGTTAGAAAAATGAAAAAAATCACAAAAATACTTTTTTTATGTATAGGAATAATATTTCTCACTGGATGTAACAACTTAGAAAATGCTACTGTTTATACCACAACATATCCAATCGAATATTTAACAAAAGTCTTATACCAAGATCATTCAAATATTCAGTCCATTTATCCCGATGGCTCAGACGTTTCTACTTACACTTTAACAGACAAACAAAAAGAAACGTATAGTAAAGCTGAAATATTCATTTATAATGGAACAACTGATGAAAAAGAAATTGCTAAAGATTTTGCAAATAGCAATCGAAAATTAAAAGTAATCGATGCAGCCTATTCATTAAAATACAAATATGGCATTGAAGAACTATGGCTAAATCCAAGCAACTATTTAATGCTCGCTTCAAACATTAAAGACAATTTAGAAGAACAAATTGGAACCAAATATATCAACGAAGAAATTGAGCAAAAATATAATGAACTAAAAGAAAAGCTTTCAATCATGGATGCTGAAATTCGCAGTATTGCTAAAGAAGCCCAAAATAGAGGTCAAAATACAATTATCGCCTCTTCCAACGTATTTAAATTTTTAGAAGATTATGGCTTTCATGTCCTATCTTTAGAAGAATATGAAAATGGCAGTGCCAGCTTAACGACTTTGAAAAACAATTTTAACTCAGGAACATACCGATATCTACTTGTCAAGCAAAATGAACCAACAAATGATATGATAAACGAAATTACTAGCCAAACAAATGCCACTGTAATAAACGTTCATATGATGAATACAATCACAGAAGAAGAAAGAAAAAACAATGCCGATTACTTTACAATTATGGAAGATTTTATATCAAATTTAAAAACGGCTACAAACTATTAAAAGAAAGGCTATAAAAGGCTTTTTTCTTTTATATAATTTTTATTTTTTACTATACTATAAATAGAAATGAGGTTCTTATGAAAAAAATTCTTTATTTTTTAGCATTTTTATCCCTTATCATTTTATACTTTAGCTTGCAAATCCAAACGACTACAAACACCTTCCAAAATAAAATAGATGAAATACTAA
>CALVPL010000045.1 GCA_944351315.1 uncultured Bacilli bacterium
TATGGAATCTTATTTTTCGTTTTACTTTTAGGAATTCTCTTTAAAGATTTTTTCTATTCAATATGGATTCAAAAAGATTTTAACTTAGAGAAAAAAATTGTATTAGAAAGTGATTATCAAAACTTAAAACGAGAATATGAAGAACTATTACAGGCAAATAATTTAAATGTTGCTTTTTTAGAAGAGGGAATTACCAGTAAAGTAATTCTTCACGATCCATGTATCTTTTTTGAAGAAATAACCATTCTTAAAGGAAGTGAAGAAGGTATAAAAGAAGAAGATGTTGTAGTAAATGAACGGGGTCTAATAGGCATTATCTCGAAAGTGGCCTCGCATTCCAGTCAAGTAATCCTTTTAACTAATGCCAAAACACAAATCTCCGTCAAAGTTCAAAATAGTTATGGGATATTACAAACCAAAGAAGGAAATTTATTCATAACAGACATAACAAGTAAAGAAGAAATTTTAAAAGATGCAATAGTGTATACCTCTAGTTTCACGAGTATTCCAGGGGATATTCCTATCGGCAAAGTCTCTTCAGTTTCTACTTCATCATTAAATCAAGAAATTATCGTTGAACCATTTGTGGATTTTGGAAATTTAAACTATGTCGTTATTAAAAAAGGACTTTCTTATGAATAATTTCTATCCAAGTTACTTTTTTCTTTTCTTACTAAGTTATTCGAAAGAAAAAATCTTGCCATGTTTTCTTTTTGCTACTTTATTTTTAGATCTCATAGTATATAAACTTCCTTTTTTACATACAATAGTAGGTCTTTTATTTTATTTCTTTAATGTTTCTTGGAAAAGTTCTCATCGTTTAAAAAACTATCTTTTAAGAACTCTTTTAAACACTTTTTTTTATTTAAGTTTTTTATCTTTAATTACCGAATCTTTTTCTTTATTCTTTTTTATAACGAATGTAGTGTTTAATCTTCTTTTTACCATTTTACTTTTTAATAAGAAAAAACTTAATTTTTCCAAAAAATAGTTCGTCCTTGTCTTTTGATTTTTTTCTTTTTTTCTAAATCGTTTAACTTTCGCATTAGACTACTTCGATCAACTCCAAGATAATCAGCTAAATCTTTATAAGAAATGGGAATCTCGAATTTTTTGCCATCGGATTCTTTTTTTAATATTTTAAAATAGGAAAAAATTTTCTCCTCCATATTCTTTTTTTGAAGAATGGTAATTTTTTGATTTAGATAATTTGTATAAGCAAGAAAATTTTCAAAAAGAAAAGACATAATTTTTGAATTGTTTTTTTGCATAAATAAAGTGTAATCTAAAAAATAAATTTCTGTATTTTTTTTGCATACTAAAAATAAATCATTATCTTCATTATAAATCCAAATTCTAGAAAAAACTTGTTGTTCTTTAAAGCGGTCTAAATAAAGAAGATTTCCGTTAATATCGGATTTCATTAAAAAAACTTCGCCACTTTTAATCAATGCAATTTCTCTTTTAGAATTTTGAAACAACGGAATATATTCTCCTTTTTTAAAAGTAGTTGGGGTAAGGTATTCGCTGATTTCATCAAATAATTGATTCGTATTTTGATTATTCATAAGTACCTCCTATATAGTTCAATTATAGCAAAAATAGAAGTGTTGCAAATATCACATTCCAGATTTTTGACAATTTTTTGACAATCTTTTTTGGCTTAAAATAGGAGGTAAAAAATTTTTGGGAAATAACGTTGCAAAAATCACACTAAAGATTTTCATTTTTTTGTTATAATCGGCTTATGGTAGAGGAGGAGTAAAATGAAGAAGGAAACTTCAAAAATTAAAATCATTAAAAGAAATGGAAATAAGGAGGAATTTAATCCAGAGAAAATTAAAATAGCGATTCGCAAAAGTGCCGAGCGAGTTATGATTAAACTTACACCTGAAGCTGAAGATGAAGTAGTAAAAATTGTTTTGGATTATGTAGGAACTGGCACGACCGATTTAGATGTTGCTCAAGTGCATAATTGTGTGGAGGCTGCACTAGAACAAGTAAATCCGTTAGTGGCCAAAAGCTACCGAGAATATAGAAATTATAAAAAAGATTTCGTTCATATTTTAGATAAAGTTTATCAAAAAGCTCAAGCAATTAATTATATTGGGGATAAGGAAAATTCCAATACCGATAGTGCATTAGTAGCAACTCAACGTAGTTTAACCTATGGAGCTTTAAATAAAGAACTTTATAAAAAATTCTTTTTAACGAAAGAAGAAATTGAAGCTTGTGAAGATGGCTATATCTATGTTCATGATATGAGTGCAAGACGAGATACAATGAACTGCTGCTTATGCGATATTGGAGCGGTTTTAAAAGATGGATTTGAAATGGGAAACTTATGGTACAATGAACCTAAAACATTAGAGACAGCTTTTGGAGTTATGGGCGACGTAATTATTCATACCGCAGCGATGCAATATGGAGGATTTACTGTTCCAGAAGTAGATACCATCTTAGCACCTTATGCCAAAAAAAGTTACGATAAACATTTTGAAGAATATCTAAATATTCGTGGTGAAAAAGAAGATAAAGATGGAAAAGCGGATGAATATGCTTGGAAAAAAGTAACCAGAGAGTGCGAGCAAGGATATCAAGGAATTGAATATAAATTAAATACCATTGGTTCAGCAAGAGGAGATTATCCATTTGTAACCTTCACTTTTGGTATTGAAGAAGATCCGTTTGGTCAAATGATTACCAAAACAATTTTAAATACGCACCGTAAAGGACAAGGAAAACCAGGATTTAGAAAACCAACCTTGTTTCCAAAATTAGTCTTTTTATACGATAAGAATTTACATCAAAAAGGGAAGAAATTAGCTGACAGTTTTGATACCGCTTTAGAGTGCAGTGCCAAGACAATGTATCCAGACTATCTTTCTTTAACAGGCGAAGGATACGTTCCAGAAATGTATAAAAAATATAAAAGAGTAGTAAGTCCTATGGGTTGCCGGGCTTTCTTATCTCCTTGGTATGAAAAAGGCGGAATGCATCCAGCAGATAATAAAGATAAACCAGTTTTTATAGGAAGATTTAATGTGGGAGCAATTTCTTTGAATTTACCTATGATTTTAGCAAAATCTAGAGAAGAACAAAAAGATTTTCATGAAGTATTGGATTATTATTTAGAAATGATTCGAAAAATTCATTTAAGAACCTATCAATATTTAGGGAAAAGAAAAGCAAGTATTAATCCAATCGCTTTTTGTGAAGGTGGCTTTTATGGCGGACACCTAAAACCAAGTGATGCAATAGAACCAGTCTTAAAAAGTGCGACGGCATCGTTTGGGATTACCGCTTTAAATGAACTTCAAGAACTTTATAATGGCAAATCTTTAGTAGAAGATGGCGAATTTGCTTTAGAAACAATGAAATATATTAATGAAAAAATAAATGAGTTTAAAGAAGAAGATGGTCGTCTCTATGCTATTTATGGAACCCCAGCCGAAAGTTTATGCGGTCTTCAAGTAGAACAATTTAGAAAAAAATATGGTATAGTAGAAGGCGTAAGTTCTAGAGAATATGTTTCAAACAGTTTTCACTGTGGTGTTTGGGAAGACATTACAGGTATTGAAAAACAAGATTTAGAAGAAAGATTCTGGGATTTGTTCCGTGGCGGAAGAATTCAATATGTTCGTTATAATTTAGATTACAACAAAAAAGCTATGCGAACCTATATTGAACGAGCTATGGAAAAAGGTTTTTATGAAGGAGTCAATCTATCTTTATCTTATTGTAACAACTGTGGACATGAAGAATTAGATATGGATGTATGTCCAAAATGTGGAAGCGATGATTTAGTAAAAATTGATCGAATGAATGGATACTTATCTTATTCAAGAGTTCATGGCGACACGAGACTAAATCATGCGAAAATGGTCGAAATATCTGAAAGAAAATCAATGTAGGAGGCAGTATGAAATATCACAATATTACAAAAGCAGATATGCTAAACGGCGAAGGACTAAGAGTGGTTTTATGGGTAAGTGGGTGTTCACACGCTTGCCCAGGTTGCCACAATCAAATCACTTGGAATGCCAATAACGGACTTTTATTTGACGAATCTGCACAACAAGAAATTTTTGCTGAACTAGAACATGATTGGTGTAGTGGCCTAACTTTATCGGGAGGCGATCCTTTATTTAAATTAAATCGAGAAGCTATCGCCGATTTAGTTTCAAAAGTTCGAGAAAAATATCCTACAAAAGACATTTGGTGTTATACAGGATATACTTGGGAAGAGATTCAAAAAGAAAGAAAAAAAGATCAAAATTTAGAAACCATTATTCAAAATATAGATGTGTTATTAGACGGCAAGTTCATTTTACAACAAGCCGATGAAAAAATTCATTATGTCGGCAGTCGTAACCAAAGAATTATTGATGTGCCAAAAACATTGGAAACGGGTAAAATAGTTCTATATATTGATAATACAAAAGAAGGAGAAAAAGTATGAAACAAAGAGGGTTTGAAATAGCTAAAGGCTATGAAGATAAAGAGATTCATCTGCCGGTTCGAAAAACAAAATATGCAGCGGGTTATGATGTTGAAGCCGCTGAAGATATTACCATTCCAGTATATGAGCCAGGTATTAAGCCAACACTGATTCCGACTGGTTTAAAAGCCTACTGTCAAGAAGACGAGTACTTCATGTTAGTCAACCGTTCATCTGGACCAAAAAAAGGACTTTTAATGGCAAATAGTATTGGGATTGTGGATCACGATTATTATAACAATGAAGGAAATGATGGTCATTTTTATTTTCAATATTTTAATTGTTCCGATCATGAAATTACAATTCATAAAGGAGATGTAATAGGACAAGTCATTTTCCAAAAATATTTAACCGTTGATAATGACGAAGCCTTAGAAGTTGTAAGAACCGGAGGATTTGGCAGTACAGATAAATAAGCAATGAGTAAAATCATTGTTTTTTTTCATATTTTTTTCTCTATTGCATATATATTTTTAGGGTGATTCTATGGACGAATTAGAAATGGTAGCATTAAGACATAAAAAAAGAAAAGAAAAAGAAATGCAAGAGCCAGATGATAAAAAAATAAGCCGAATTTTTACCAAGATTTTACTTAGCGTCATTTTTCTTTTAAGTTCAGTAATCTACATTAAATTAAGTCCAGAAAATTTAGAAAATTTCAAACAAACTGTTTTAGAAAGCAACCTAACTTTCACTAAAATAAACGATTGGTATCATGATGTTTTTGGCTCTATTTTACCAAGTGTAAAAGAACCGGTTGATACAACAAAAATGGTAAGTAGTGGTGGCATAGAAACCAAAGAACCTTATTTAGATGGATATAAAGTAAAAATATCTAAAAACACTCCTGTGAAAACTTTAGCTAGCGGTCTATTCGTATTTCAAGGAGAAAAAGAAGGCTATGGAAATGTCTATATCATTCAAGGCGTAAATGGAATAGATATTTGGTATGGTGGACTAACCGATCTAAGCTTAAAACTTTATGATTATGTAGAAGCAGACACAATTCTAGGAAATACCATGGAAGATTATTATTACTTAGCATTTGTAAAAGATGGAAATTTTATCACATATGAAGAATATCAAAATCAAATTTAAAATCAATTTAACTACTTACATCTTTTTTCTTATTGCTTTTTTATGTGGCTATTTTAAAAATGTTTTATACATTTTCTTTATTGTATTTTTCCATGAATTAGGCCATATCTTTTTTATTAAACTTTTTCATCATAAAATTGTTAAAGTAGAATTTTATCCATTTGGCGGGATCACAACAATAGATAAACCAATAAATTCTTCAATTAATCAAGAACTTTTTATTTCATTAGGTGGTGTATTTTTTCAACTTCTTTTAGGATTATTTCTTCTATTTCAAAAAAATGAATTACTTTCTTTTTATAATCAAACCATTTTTTTCTTTAATTTACTTCCAATTATTCCATTAGATGGCAGTGTCTTTCTCCATGCATTTTTCGAAAAATTTTTTTCTTATCAAAAATCTTTTTTATTATATCAAATTCTTTCTTTTTTCTTTTTCATTCTTTTCTTTCTCTATAATATCTTTTTTTCGATTGATAATTATTTTATTTGTCTTGTTTTACTTGTTCAATTTTTTCTGGTCGAAAAAAGGAAAAAATATTTTTTTCAGCGGTTTTATTTAGAAAGATTTTTGCATAACTTTCCATATAAAAAAATTCAAAATCAAAAAGGAGAAGACATCTCCGTATTAAAAAAAGAAACCAGACATTTTTTTTATGAAAAAAATCATTATATTACTGAAAAAGAAAAAATTGCCAAAAGTTTTTTTAAAAATCACAATTTTTAATTTTTTTTCGTAATTTGCATTACGAATAATATGCGTGTTATAGTAATAATTAGATATATCTGAAATTCAGATGCTTTCCTTCTAAAGAATAGAAGGGCGGTGATATTATGAATCGAAGAGAAGCTTCTTTGCATTTTATAATATTGCTTTTATTTCTCGTAATAT
>CALVPL010000046.1 GCA_944351315.1 uncultured Bacilli bacterium
GGGATTGGTTTAAATTTAACGAAAACTATTTTAGAAAGAAGTAATGCGACTATTTCTTGTAAAAGTGAAGTAGGAAAATATACAACTTTTCTCATTCATTTTTATAAAAGTGTAGTTTAAAAAAAACAAAAGGTTAGTTGAAAATCTTTTGTTTTTCTTTAATTTTTTTATTTTCTGTTTTACCAATGATCCAATCAATGGAATAATTATATTTATAATAAAGTTCTAAAGCAAAAGCCGTTAAGATTAGTGTTCGGCCTGTCATAAATCTAAAGCCAAACAGCTTAAAAAGTGGTGATGGTACGGCTTCTAATCCTTATCGTATTGAATGATTCTTTTAAATGTTTGGGAAACTAAACATTTTTTTTATGACAAAATTGTCATGAAATTTGTCATTTAATCGTCATAATTCTTTAGTATAATGGTATCAAGAAAGGGAGATTCTATGGAAATTTTACGAGTTGAAAATTTATCTAAAAGATATGGAAAGGATAGTACATTGGTTGAAGCTTTAAAAGATGTTTCCTTTAGTGTTTCTAAAGGCGAATTTGTCGCGATTGTTGGACCATCAGGAAGTGGAAAAAGTACTTTACTTCATATTTTAGGTGGTGTGGATAAACCGACTAGTGGTCATGTTTATGTAGAAGGAACAGATGTTTTTTCTTTAAATGAAAATAACTTAGCTATTTTTCGAAGAAGACAAGTTGGATTAATTTATCAATTTTATAATTTGATTCCTATTTTAAATGTAAAAGAAAATATTTCTTTACCTGTTTTACTTGATGGAAAGGAACCAGATCAAAAATATTTACAGGAACTTATTGAAACTTTAGGCTTAGAAAATCGAGTTAATCATTTACCTAATGAATTATCTGGAGGCCAACAACAACGAGTTAGTATTGGAAGAGCTTTGATTTATCATCCTTCTTTACTTTTAGCGGATGAACCTACTGGTAACTTGGATAGTAAGAGCAGTCATGAAATTATGGAACTTTTAGAAATTTCTAATCGTAAGTATGGACAAACGATCATTATGATTACTCATGATGAAAATTTAGCTATGCATGCAAATCGAATTATTACCATTGAAGATGGGCGAATTGTTCGCGATGAAAAGGTGAAGTAGGATGAAACTTTTAAATCAATTAACGATTAAACATCTTTTAATGAATAAAAAAAGAACTATTGTTACAATTATTGGTATTACATTATCTACGGCTTTAATGGTGGGTATTGGATTACTTGTTTCGACTTTTTTACAGTTTATGATTCAAGAAGAAATTCAGACTAGTGGTTCTTATCATGCTTATTTTGATTATTTAAATTATGAACAAACAGAACAAATTAAAAGATATATTGATGTGAATAACTCTTATTCTTATGGAGTAGTTGGCTATGCAAATATTTCCAGTACTAATTCTTATAAACCTTATTTATATATTGTTTCTGCCACTGATGAATATTTTCTTCATGAAGATCTTTTAGAAGGAAGATATCCAATTAATGATAGTGAAATTGTTATTCCAAGTCATTTGAAATCTAATGGTGAAGTCGATTTAAAAGTTGGTGATACCATTACTTTAGAAATTGGTCCAAGAGTTAGTCAAGGTGAAGAAATTTATGATAATTCTATTTCTTTAATTGAGGTATATGATGATAATGGTGAAGGCCAAGTTGATGAGGTTATCGTTCCTAAATATTCGAAAACTTATACAGTAGTTGGAATTATAGATCGGAGTAAAGCTGAAGAGTATTCAGCTCCTGGGTATACAGTTTTTACGACAAAAAGTCCGGATATTGTTTATTACCGAACTTATGCAGAATATGAAAATCCTAAAAAATCTTATCAAATTACTGAAGAGATATGTGGAAAATTGGATGATCATGCTACTTGTAATGTTCATGATGGTTTAATGTATTATTATGGGGTATCAAGATATTCCAATATTAATAAAACGATTTCTTCATTGCTTACGATTGTTTTAACTTTATTAAGTGTTGGTTCTATTATAGTTATTTATAATTCTTTTGCTATTTCTACAATGGAAAGAAAAAAATCATTTGGTTTGTATTCTAGTTTAGGGGCTACACCAAAACAAATTAAGTATACTGTCTTTTTTGAAGCTTTTTTAGTGGGACTTATTGGTATCGTTTTAGGAGTTCTGGGAGCTTTTTTAGGAATTTATATTTTAGTTCATGTTTTAAATTCTTTGCTCGCGGTTAGTTTGGGTGGAAATTTAGTTTTTACTGTCAACCCATATTATTTACTTCTTCCAATTCTATTTATGATTTTAGTTGTTTATATTTCTGCTTTTATTCCTGCTAAAAGATCGGGCAAGGTAACAGCTATTGAAATGATTCGAGAAAATGATGAAATAAAAATTCCAAGAAAAAATGTCAAAACACCGAAGTGGGTAAGAAAGATTTTTGGTATGGAAGGCGAGATTGCTTTAAAAAATATGAAAAGAAATAAAAGGAAATATCGCGTTACTTTATTGTCTTTATTTATCAGTATTGTCTTGTTTATTTCTTTTAGTACTTACTTACAATATGGATTATCTATAACCGATTTAAGCACATTACCAAATTATGATATTTTCGTTTCTTCTAGAGAAAAGGAACCTATTGAACAGATTCAAGCCAATTCTTTAATTGATAAAGCTTATTCTTATCGGTTAAGTGCTGTCTATTATGAAATGTTAGATGAATCTTATTATCAAAAAGATTATTTTGCTTATTTAAACAGTTATGTTTATGAAGATAATATGATAACTATGTCGGCCATTATTTTAGAAGATCAAGATTTTAAAGAAATTGTAGAAGCTTTACATGTTTCTTCTGATCAAGTTTTATTCCTTAATGATCTTTCTTATGTGAATTATCAAGAAGATCAACGGATGTCTTATCATACAAAAATGTTTGAAAAAGATCTTGATTCGTTAAATTTATGTTCTAGAAATGTTTGTCAAGATATTCCAATCACTTTTGTTCCAGAGCATTCTATATTTAAAAATTTACCATATGATCAATTTAGTGCCAATTTGTTTATGTCTGAGTCTCTTGCTTTAGAAAGTGGCTTGTTTAAAAATTTAGATGAAGATAGTAATTATTATTTAGCGATTTTAAGTGATCAATATGAAACGTTGTATCAAGAGATTCATGAAGAATATAAAAATGATTCTTCGGTAACTTATGAAGCTCCGATGATCTATTATGAGCAAGAAAAAAATTCAATTTTGGCTTTAAAAATATTAATGTATGGTTTTATTACTTTAGTTGTTTTAACAGGTGTTACTAGTGTCTTTAATACCATTTATACAAGTATTCATTTACGAAGAAAAGAATTTGCTATGTTAAGAAGTGTTGGATTGTCGCCTAAAGGATTTCAAAAAATGATTTTCTTTGAAAGTTTGTTTTTTGGCTTAAAATCTTTACTTTATGCCTTGCCAGTATCGTTTGTGTTTATTTTCTTGATTTCAAGAAGTATGGGCTATTCTTTCCAATTTGGTGAGGTTTTAATTCCTTGGAAAGCTATTTTTATCGCGATTGTCGGTGTATTTATTGTTGTGATTTTAACGATGAATTATTCAACAAGGAAGATAAAAAAAGAAAACATTTTAAATTCTTTAAGGGATGAGAATATTTAACTCATCTTTTTCTTTCAATATTGTAAGAAATCGTTTGATTAAAAAAAGGATTTTTACAGAAAAATTTGTTATTTTATTAAAGGAAGTGGTGGAGTATGTCTTATGTTGTCGCGATAAAAGCCGCATTCATTTGTTTTCCAATTTTGTTAATTCTTTTATTTTTACCTTATATGATTCGAGAATATCATAAATATGGTTCTGTATATTGGTATCGAGGATTGATTTTATTTTCTTTTATTCTTTATTTGATGGTGGCTTATTTTTTAGTTATTCTTCCTTTACCCACTATGGAAGAAGTGATGGCTTTAGATACACCGACTACTCGGTTTATTCCTTTTGCCTTTGTAACAGACTTTTTTAAAGAAAGTGGTTTTGTATTTACTGATTTTTCTACTTATTTTAAAGCTTTTACTTCCTCTAGTTTTTATGTTCCTTTTTTCAATATTCTTTTGTTTATTCCTTTTGGTGTCTATTTACATTATTATTTTAAATGGGATTTAAAGAAAACAACTTTAGCTAGTTTTTTCCTAAGTTTATTTTTTGAACTTACTCAGTTAAGTGGTTTATATTTTATTTATCCAAGAGGATATCGTTTATTTGATATAGATGATTTACTTTTAAATACTTTTGGAGGATTTTTGGGCTATTTTTTAGGAAGTTTGTTTCTTAAAATTTTACCTACTAGAGAAGAAATTGATCAAAAATCTTTAAAAATGGGAGAGAAGGTATCTTTTGGACGAAGGACTTTGATGTTTGTTTTTGATTTTTCTTTTGTTAGTTTATTGATAGGAATCTTTCGACTTCCTTATCCTTTTCTTATCTTTGCTTGTTATTTTGGAATTTTACCTCTTTTTTTCCAAGGTCAGACATTGTTTGGAAAAGTATTCCGATTAAAAATTTATAGAGAAAAAGCTCATTGGTATAGTTATTTGCTTAGATTTCTTCTTTTTAGTTTTGAAATTTATGGATTTGCCTATATTACCTTTATGATTTTTGGAGTCTTTTCTTATTATTTTGGTATTTGGGATTTAGTGATGCATTGGTTTATTCTCCTTCTTTTTTTGATTTATTATCTCATTGTAATTTTTAAAATGATTTTTCACAAAAAACTTTTGTATGAAAAATTTAGTCATACTTCTTTAATTAGTACAATAAAAAAGGAAAATTCATTCTCGAATGAAAATTGATTCATTTTCATTTAAGATGATTTTCCTTGGATTATGAAATAGTGTTCTTATTTGAATGCTATTTTTTTTGCTAATTAATGTCTTTAAAATTTTTACTTGTTCAGGTTTTATATTTATTTTTGGAGCTTTTTCTAAAGAGATATCATCAATTGTAAAGCTACCATGTAAGCATTTAATTAAAGTCGCTTTTTTATTTTCTTTTTTAATAATTATTTCATCTTCATTATCTAAATAAATTATATTTTCATTTGGTATGATTTTCATATTTTTAGTCCTTTCTATTACTTTTAAAAATTATAGCATATTTTGCTCGTATGTTGTTCGATTTTTCAAATATTTTTTTAATTAATGGCAAAATTAAAAAAGAGGTAGATTGATCATGAATCATACAAGGTTAGAAGAATTAAGAGAAGAAAAAGAACTTACAAAAAGAAAAATTGCTGCCGATTTGGGTGTCAGTGATTCTTTATATGGGCGATGGGAAAATGATCGGTTTTTAATACCGACTAGAAGATTATATCAATTAGGAAATTATTTTCAAGTCAATATTGATTACATTTTAAGATTAAGTGATGTAAGAAACTCTTTAGTCAGTGAAGAAAATATTCGTTTGGATTTAGTATCTAAGCGACTTCGAGAGATTCGAGAAGAGTTAAATTTTACCTTACGGGAGTTAACAAATAATTTACATACTTCTAGTTCTACTTGGAGTGCTTATGAAACGGGTAAAGTTTTAGTATTGAGTGCTTTTCTTAT
>CALVPL010000047.1 GCA_944351315.1 uncultured Bacilli bacterium
TGCAGTTATCGAATCTTGTAAACCATTTAATCCATTAAGTACTTTTCTTTGTACAACCACCGCGGTCGGCTATTTTATGGCTACTTATTTATTCCAAAATTTATTGCATCTAACTCCATTAGATTCAAATGGATTAGCCGTTTTGTTTTGTACACTTACGATTTCTTATGTTTTAGTGGTTGGCTTAAAGATGATTTTGGATATTGTTTTTAAAGAAATGCGAAAATAAAAAAGTGAGAAAAGAAAATGAAAAAAAGAGTTATTTATATTAGTTTAGGAATTGTTTTGGTTTTACTGATTTGTCTAGGAATTTGGTTTTTGGTTTCACAAAATTCTGGAAAAAATTTATATTTTTATGCTTCTACTGATGGCTGCTGAAAGAATTTATACTAAGAAAGAGTTTTAAACTTCTTTCTTTTTTCTTGAATTTTTTCTTTCGGTTTTGTAAAATGAGTATAAGAATAGGTGATTCTATGTTGGAACTTAAAAATGTCAGTAAGGTTTATCATTCCAAAAAGAGTATTGATACGATTGCTTTAAAAGATATTTTTTTAAAGTTTCCTTCACATGGTATGGTTTTTATTTTAGGAAAAAGTGGAAGTGGTAAGTCCACACTTTTAAATATTCTTGGTGGTTTAGATGTTCCGAGTTCTGGAAACATTTTCTTTTTTCATAAAGATATTACTAAGTTTTCTTCAAAAGAATATGATTCTTATCGCAATAGTGTTATTGGGTTTGTCTTTCAAGATTTTTTGGTTTTAGAAGAATATAATGTGTTTGAAAATGTGAGTTTAGCTTTAGAATTACAAGGAAAAAATGATGAAAAAAAAGTTTTTGATATCTTGAAGAAAGTAGATTTAGATCAATATGCGAAGCGAAAAATGAATGAATTATCGGGTGGTCAAAAACAACGTGTCGCGATTGCTCGAGCTTTGCTGAAAGATCCTAAAATCATTTTAGCGGATGAACCTACTGGGAATTTGGATCATGAATCTAGTGAACGAATTTTTGAAATTTTAAAGGAAATTAGTCAAAATGAATTGGTTCTTGTAGTTTCTCATGATGAAGAAGCTGCTCATAAATATGGAGATCGAATTATTAGACTTGTTGATGGAAAAGTTATGGAAGATGAAGAGCCTATAGTAAATGAAGAACCTAAAGAAATTTCGATGGTTAAAAGTAAGCTTCCTTCTAGGCATATCCTAAAAATGGCTTTTCGAAATTTAACCGTTAAACCATTAAAGCTTATTTTAACTCTTATTATTATGGCTATTTCTTTAGTTTTTTTTGGAATTACGACAAATTTATTTATGTTTGATGATATTTCATTTGTCATGCAAACTATGAAGGAAAATCAATCTTATCAATATGATATTTACAAAAATAGTGGATTAAATCCAGTTTCTTTAAACGAAGAGGATTTCACGTATTTAGAATCATTGACTGGTGTTCCAATTCATAAAGCTTATCGTTTTGATAATGCTTTAAATATGTTATCTTTTTCTTTTGGAGAAACAGAAAATTCTTCCGATCCTTTTTATGTTCTTCCTCCACAAATTAGTTATTTTATTGAAATTTCTGATTCTTCGTTGCTAGAAGATTTATTAGGAAGAGTACCTTTAGAAAATAATGAAATTGTTATTCATCGATATTTAGCTGATTATATTTTGAAATATGGGGTTCTTGATTTTTCTGGAAATCTTTATAAGCCTTTAAGTTACGATGCTTTAGTGAGTGATGAAAAATTATTAAAACTAGGAAATTTAGCAGTTAAAATTGTTGGAATTGTAAAAGATGATCGAGAAATTTATGAAGAATCTTTTGCAAACGGCGGATTTACTTCACCTGCATTGCAATCGTATTATTTATATGAAGATTATGTTTTTAAAGCTCGGGAAATTTATGTAAAAGATTTTTCGTATTTTTCGACTATGAAATATAGTGATCAAACGATTTTACAAAGTATGTATTTGGCAAATAATACTTATATAACTCAAGAAATAGAGTTATTTACTAAGGATGCTTCTATTATTGGAAAAAATGGAGTGAATTCTTTAGAATCTTTACAAAAGGATGAAGTGGTTTTATCGGTTGATTTTTTAAAAAAGATTGATCCTGTTTTTTCAGAAAATTATGAAAAGAATTTATTAAATAGTAGTGATTTGGTAACTTATATTGAGGATTATTTGAAAAATGAATTGGTACCTACGGATTGGCTTTTGTATTCACCACTTACTAAAAAGAAAGATTTTTCTTTAAAGGTGGTAGGAGTTTCTTTAAATTCAATTAGTTATATTAGTCCTTTACTTTTAGAGAATCAAGAGAATTATTCAAGTGAAGTTTCTTATGTACGAGTTGTTCAAAAAGATTATGAAAAAATGCAGGATGTTTTTGAAAATATTTCTTTTGTTATTGATGCTGATCAAAAAGATTATTATTTGCTAGATACTTCTTTTGATGCGATTACAAGTGTGATTAATATTTATTTTGTACTTCGTTATTTAATATTAGGATTAGCTTGTGTTTTCTTATTATTTACTTTATTGTTGTTTATAAATTACATTACTACTTCCATTTCTTATGCTAAGAAAGAAATTGGTATTTTAAGAAGTTTAGGAACTAGTGAAAAAGATGTTCGAAAAATTTTTACTTGTGAATCTTTACTTTTAAGCTTAGGTTCTTATATCTTATTTTTAGGAGGATATTTGTTAACCGTATTTGTAATTAATACCTATAGTGATCAATTTGTTTTTTATGAAATGCCATTTTTATTAGATAATCCTTTGGTTTTTGGAATTATTTTCTTGTTTGCTTTAAGTATTACTTTTCTTTTTTCAGAAATAGCTTTACAAAAAATGAATAAAATTCATCCGATTGATGCGATTTTAAATAAGTAGAAATGAGGTTTTTATGAAGTATTTTTATGGTTTTTTAGGAGCAGTTATTTACATTCTTTTGCGGTTGTTTTGGCCTATTTTTAATGATTTTAATTGGTATCATGCTGTTTATGTTTTACTTTTTATTAGTATAGGATTTTTTCTAAATAAAAAGAATTTTTTACAAGGATTTTTCCTTTACGGGGGATTTAGTGTATTGATTCTTTTCCTTGCAATTCTTTTTGATTTTTCTTTTGGAATAGAATTTTTTTCAATTTGCTTTTTACTCCTTTTTTATACGTTAGGAATTCTTTTATTTAGTAAAGAAAAGAGAATTAAGTATGTTTTGCTTTTTCTATTATGGCTACTTATGGCTATGGGAACGATAGATTATTTGTATTTGCGAAATGAATCTGAACCTCTTTTTATGATTAAAGTAGAAGAAACTGAGAACTATAAAAGTTATTATGGATTGGGATATAAAGGAAGTATTTTACGTAATAGAATAAATGATTATGAAGGAGAGATAATTATTCGATTTGGTTTGTGGCTTTTTACTTGGGAAACGAAGCTATACTGGATTTCATAATTGCTGGGTAATGTATATGAAGTTAGAAGATTTGAATTTGATTTATGATAAAATGCAGAAAAAATATGGGGCAAGAGAACTTGATTCTGTTTATGGCGGTGGATGTGTTTTTGAGCCAAATGTGTGTTTTGTTTTTATGAATCCAACTGGGAGAAATATTGCTTCTTCAAAAGATTGGCATGGTCCTAAGTATCCTTGGATTGGTACCAAAAATGTTTGGAATATTTTTTATCAATTGGACTTGCTTGATCAAGATTTATATGAAGATATAAGAAAAATTAAAGGAAAGGATTGGGATGTTTCTTTTGCTTTAAAAGTTTATGAGAATGTTAAAAAACATAGATATTTTTTGACAAATTTAGGTAAATGTACTCAGATAGATGCACGAGCTTTATCTGATGCAGTTTTAAAAAAATATTTGTTTTTATTAAAAAAAGAAATTTCTATTATAAAACCTAAAGTAGTTGTTTTATTTGGAAATCAAGTTAGTAGTATTGTTTTAGAGAAAAAAATTTCGGTTTCAGAAGTAAGAAGAAAAAAGTTTTTAAAAAAAATTGATGGAGTTGTTTATACATTTTATGCGGTGTATTATCCGGTTGGAAATGGTCGCTTTAATTTAGATAAGGCTATTGAAGATGTTCACTGGATTTTTAAGGAGGAGGGGATTTTCTAATTCCTCTTTTTTTGATATAATTTAATAGGATAAGAAGGTAGTTTATGAGTAAACGAAGAAAAAGAAGAAAGAAAAATTCAGTAAATCGTTTTTTGATTATGATTATTATATTTTTGATTTTATCGGTTGTAGTTTATTATGTTGAACCGTTTCGAACTTATTTTTTGAATTTTACAAGCAGTTATGCGGTTAAAGAAGCTCCTACTTATGAAGGAAAACTTTATACAGTTTTAAACAATAATCAACCAAATTTTGAAGAGAGTGATTATACGACTACTTCTTTTGAAACATATAGTGATTTAGATACACTTGGAAGATGTGGTGTTGCGTTTGCAAATATTAGTCCAGAACTTATGCCGACTGAAGAAAGAGAGAGTATTAGTTCTGTTAAACCTAGTGGTTGGCATTCGGTGAAATATGATATTGTGGAAGGTAAGTATTTGTATAATCGTTGTCATTTAATTGGATTTCAATTAGCTGGAGAAAATGCGAATGAGAAAAATTTGATTACTTGTACAAGATCTATGAATGTTGATGGTATGCTTCCTTTTGAAGATCAAGTTGCCGAATATGTAAAAGAAACGAATCATCATGTTTTATATCGTGTAACACCTGTTTTTGAAGGAAATAATTTAATTGCTAGTGGTGTTCAAATAGAAGCGAGTAGTGTAGAAGATAAATGTGGAGATATTTGTTTTAATGTTTATGTATATAATGTAGAAGAGGGAATTACTATTGATTATTTGACTGGAGAGAGTAAATTGGCAATAAATTAAAGTTTTTAAAGTTTTTATTGCTTTTTTTCTCTCTTTTTGATATATTATTTATGCAATGCAGGTGTGGTTCAGTGGCTAGAATGCGACCTTGCCAAGGTTGAGACGGGAGTTCGATTCTCCTCACTTGCTCCAT
>CALVPL010000048.1 GCA_944351315.1 uncultured Bacilli bacterium
CAAATATTAGTAAATCAAGGAGTTAAAATTCAAGATAAAGAAAATTTTATCGATGAAGCCAATACTCTTTTAGATAAAGGATATAGTCCAGATGAAATCAATCAAATTTACGAAACCATGAGCGATCAAAACCTCGAACAAATTCTAGCCAATAATTATGTAGATCTATCTGCATTTTATCAAATAAGCAATTTTGATTTTTCCAAAATAGATCGCTACTTAGCTTATCAAAGTGCCAATGGTCTAGAAATGAAAGATGCTGTTACGAGAGTAAACTTAAATTTAGATGAACCTTTTTATCAAACGGTTGAAACAATTTCCGATCCAGATGCAATCACAGTACTAGTAAATAAAAGTCATGCTCTACCTGCCGATTATGTTCCTAAAGATTTAGTGGCAATTCCTAGTTTTCCTTCCTTACAAATAAAAGCGGATGCAGTAGACGATTTTGAAAAATTATTAGCAGCAGCTAAATTAGACAATGTCTACATTATTCCTTATAGTACATATCGTTCTTATGACTATCAAAATCGCTTATACAACAAATATTTAGGAACCGATCCCCAAGAAGTAGTCGACACCTACTCAGCTAGACCAGGACATTCTGAACACCAAACTGGACTAGCCTTAGACGTTAGAAGTAGCACCCATTGGGACAATTTAACTGATGCCGATTATGAATGGATGCTCAATAATTCTTATAAATATGGCTTTATTATTCGTTACCCTAAAAACAATTCGACAATAACCGGATATCAAGAAGAACCATGGCATATAAGATATATAGGAGTCGAACACGCAACGAAAGTCCATGAATTAGGTATTACTTATGACGAATATTATGATTTATACTTAACAAAACATTAAAATGGAAAATCCTTTCTTAGTTTCTCTAAAAAAGGATTTTTTTATTAACAATAATTTTTAGAAACTATTCTGGAAATAGAAGAACCAATGGACTTTCCTACTTCAAACAAAAATTGAAAGCCTCGTACTATTGCATTAATCATCGTAGCACTGATATTTCCTCCTTCTATTTCTATTAATTCTCTTTTGGAATAAATCATTGTACCTCCTTCTATTTATTACAAGCTATCGGATTTAAAAAACCATCAATCACACCAATAACAAAAGTAGCAACTCCCGCTACAATTAATGAAACTAAAAGCCAACCTCCTCCTTTAATCTCATATAATTCTTTCTCGTCAATTAAAATAAATCCTCACCTCCTTTCCAGTTTTCCCACAAAATTTGCCAAATATTTTTCATGGGAAAGTCAAGGGTATAAGAAATAATTTGATGATTAAAAAAATCAAATTTTGGAACAAGAAAAACCACTTCCTGAACTGGAATCGTCTCATTATATACCACATTTTTAAAAGTTTTAATCTTTAAATCCACCGGTTGTTTATCAATAAATAATTTGTTTTTTGTTTTTAAATTTTGCACATCCTTTACTAACAATACAGAAGAAAGTGTACATTCATTTTTATTACAAAGATAAGTTCCCGTATAAGTTTTTCCAAATGGGAATTTTAAAGAACAAGAAAAAACAAAAAAAATAAAAAAGAGAAAAACAAGTAAAAAAACAAAAAGTTTATTTGGTTTCATTTTTTTCAAAGCGAAACGATTATGATACACAACGAAAATTCACCACTCTTTCAAACATTTTAGATTGATCTCGATGACTAATATAAACGACAGTTTTATCTTTTAAATAAGTTCTAAGTTTTTTAATAATATCTTTTTCTAACTTGGCATCCACTTCACTTAAGCATTCATCTAAAAGATAAATTTGACCTTCCTTTAATAAAGTTCTAGCTAAGACTAAACGTTGTCTTTCTCCTCCAGAAATATTTGTTTCATCAATGATAGATTCATAACGAAGATTCTTCTTACAAACAATATCTTCAATATGGCAAATTTGACATACTTTTTGAAAATTCTTTTCTTCAAAATTCGAAACAAAACAAATGTTTTCCCGAATACTTCCTCGAAAAATTGGTTCATTTTGACTCAAATAAACAACATTCTCTCTTATTGTAGCTAAATTATAATCGGCTAAATTTTGTTTGCCAATAAAAATAGTTCCTTCATAATCCCCAACTTCTTTAACCAATAACCTACAAAAAGTACTTTTCCCAGTTCCACTTTCCCCTTTAAAAAAAACATGTTCTTTCTGGGCAATTTTAATATTTACTCCATCCAAAATCTTTTTTAAAGGCGTATAACTAAAAGATACTTGTTTAAATTCAATCGAAGAATTCGCAAGCTTTACAGATAACTGATTTAAATTTTCTTCTTTTAAAGCTAAATACTCACTAATTTTAGAAACAATTCCTTTTAAATAATAAAATTTGGGCATTAAATTCAACATTTCTCTAATAGGATTCATTAAATAAATAAACAAACTCTGAAAAGTAAGAAAATCCAAAAAAGAGATTTTTGAAAGACTTACTAAATACATTCCGTAAGTAAGCAAAAGAAAAGTGAAAAACTCCAAACCAAAATCACGAATAAATTGAATTTTTATCATTTCTTTTTGTAACAAAAAACTCTTATATATATGATCTGTTAACCCTTCTTCTATTTTATCTAAACATTTAACCGTTTGATTTAAATGTTTAAACACGCCAAAAAGTCGCAAATGTATGACTAAAACATCTCGCCAAGTTGTTTCATTTTCAATATGTTTTAAAACAAGCCGATAAGTACTTTTAGCTAAAAGAAAACTAACGATCCAATAAAAAGATAATGCGAAGGTAAACAACAGCAACAATTCTTTACTCAAAAACCATAGAAAAAGCAAAACCAATAGATTCAAAAAAAGATTTAAAAAGAAATCAAGAAATAAATCGACAAAAAAATCTTTTAATTCTTTTGCCTCATCAATTCTTGTTAAAATCTCTCCTTCTTGATAATTTTTAATCTTTAAATAAGGTAGATGAAATAAATGTTTTAAAAAATCATCCATAAAATCAAGATCAACATCTTTTCTTAAAAACAATTCCAAATAGTTTTTTAAATAAGTAAAAAGACATTTAAAAAACAAAATACCCAAAAAGAAGCAAATCAAATATTTCAACGAAGAAGTAAAACCTTCTAATTCAAATTGACTAAGAGCAATCTTTAAATAAAAACTATTTAAAACTGTCAAACAAGAAAGAAAAATACTTAACAAAAAAAGATAGAAAAAAGATACTTTTTTAACTTGAAATACTTTTTTTAAAGCAAGAAAAAGATTATTTTCTCTAGGAAATTTTAAAATAGTTTGTCTAGGAACTGCAAGTAAAGCAAAACCATCCCAACTCATTTTAAATTCTCTTAAAGTCATTTTTCTCTTACCAATTGCCGGATCCATTACCATGACTCCATTACGCATTACTTTAGTAATTACCATAAAATGTTCTAAACCATGTTCAAAAACAAAATGACCAATAAAAGGTAAAGGTACTTCCATTAAATCTTTAATCTCAATTTTTTTAGAAACAACATCAAAACCATACTTTTTTAAAGCTTCTTGCATATAAAAAGCATTAGTTCCTTGCTGAGTTGTATAAGTATCCTCCCGCAGTTTTTCTCTGGAAACATAGCCACCGTAAGTCTCAATAATAAAAGCTAAACAAGCGACACCACAATCTTTTAAATCCCATTGCTTTTTAACTCGCATAAAAAAACTCCTTTCTTGTTCTACTAATACATACAAGAAAAAAGTCTCATTTCCTTTATTTTTTCTTCTTTTTCTTTTCTTTTTGTTTTTGATCGATCTTTTTCATAATCTCAAATTCTTTTGGATGACTCTTCCATAAAGAAGGAAAAGCCTTTAAAAGCCTTTTAGGAAACTTCTTCATTCCTTTAACTTTTTTAAATAAAATCTTTTCAAGCATACCAGGAATTTTCGTAAGTTTTTCATTTTTTAAATCTTCCACAACAATCAAACGATGTCGTAAATTATAAGCAACAACACAAGAATAAATAACATCTAAAAGAAAGATTACAAAAATCACAATCGCTACACCAATCAAATATTGATTTTTAAATTGAATCAAAAAATCTGTCATATAAGGATTTAAATAATAAATAATAATAGGTCCACCTATACCAAATAAAATCGAATTTTTTAAACAGATTCTTCCATGTAAATTAAATTTTTCTTTACTATAATCCCACCATTTATTATGAAAAATCTTCTCCAAAACATATCCGGTTAAATACTCAATACTAGTAGTCAAAACCATACTTAAAAAGATAACCAGAAGAAGATGATCTTCAAATGGGGTCAAAAGCCATATTAGCAAAAGACTCCCTACTCCATAAATAGGAATAATAGGTCCACAAAAAAAACCACGATTAGCAATTTTTTTATCAACAATTGCACACATAATCATCTCAACAACATAACCTATCATACTAAAAAGGATAAATTTCATAAAAAGTAAACACACTTGATACATAAATCTCACATCACTCTATTTTTATTATAGCATAGCTTAGGTAAAATCATGTAATAAAATTTTGTAATATTCATATGATTTGGTAGATGCTTAGGAGGAAAAAAATGATTAATAAACAAAGTGTATGGTTTGTAACTCTTTTTAGTTTAATATTAGTTTTATCTATTTATTACGTAACAATGAAAGACAGTAGCTTAGAAAAAATTATTGAAAATGCCACTACAGAAAACACATCCGTTCCAGTAAATGTAAATGTAGAAGAAAGTAGTCTTTTAGTCTCTTTAAGAGTTGAAGAAGATGAAGCTGTATTAAAAGAAATGGAAAATTATCAATCCATTTTATTGGATACCACAAAAACAACCGAAGAAAAAAATAATGCATACAACTCTTTAATGGCTTTACAAGCAAAAAAAACCGATGAAGAAAAAATTGAAAAGAAAATTAAAGAAACTTTTTCTCTAGATAGTTTTGCAAAAATAAAAAATGATACCATCAGTATTGTTATTGCTAGCACCGAACACTCAAATACAATTGCAAATAATATTATTAGAACAGTAAGTGAAATGTTCGATGAAGAAAAATATATTACAGTAAAATTCCAAAATGCATAAAAAGAACCAAACTCATCTTTTTTCATAAACTACTATGAGTGGACGTATAAGGAAAGGATGATCATGGTGAAACAAAAAATATTAACAACAAGAGAAAAAGAAATTTTTGAAAAATTGATTCAAAACTATTCTACTAAAGAAATTGCTCAAGCATTTCACATTAGTGAAAAAACCGTTAGAAATCACATTTCTAATGCTATGCAAAAACTTGAAGTAAAAGGAAGAGCAAGTGCTGTTGTTGAACTCTTACGACTTGGAGAAATTTCTATTTAAGAAAGTATAAAAAACTTTCTTTTTTTGTACTTTCTTCATTCCTTAAAACATAAACTTTAATAAGGTGATCCTATGATTAAAAATTGTGCAAAAAGAAAACTTATCATTACTACATTCGCCTTACTCATTTTTTTAATTACTCTAACCTTTCCGAAAACCGAAGAAGAAATTAAAAATGTTACAATTACTTATACAAAAGCGGCTTCCTCGCCAATATATTTATTAAATAAAGAAGAATTTGTTGCTCGGACCAATATTTCTTTACAAGGAGAAAAAAATATTGATAAAGCCAAAGAACTTATTGAAATATTAACTATTGATAATGCCAAAAGTGCTTACATTCCCAATTTATTCGAACCAGTCATTCCAAAAGGGACAAAAGTACTAAGTATAGATATTCAAGATACTACTTTAAAAATCAATTTCAATAAAAATTTTTTAAATATTCCAAAAGGCTATGAAGAAAAAATGTTAGAATGCCTTGTTTATTCACTAACTGAATTAGATAATATTGACGGAATAATTATATATGTAGAAGGAAAACTTTTAGAAAACCTTCCTAATACCTCTCAAAAATTGCCTCCTCTATTAACTAGAGATATCGGAGTCAATAAAGTTTATGATCTAACAAACCTCAAAAATGTTACAAAAACAACTACTTATTATATTGCTAAAGAAGAAGATACTTCTTATTATATTCCCGTTACTCTATTAGATAATAACGAAAAAGATAAAGTAGAAATTATTATTGAAAGACTAAAAAGTTTACCAAATGTCAAAACAAATCTCATTAGTTATTTAACTGCCAACACAGAACTAACGAATTATGAAATTTTAGAAAGTGAAATCAAACTAAGTTTTAGTCCCCTACTTTATGAAGGATTGGCTTCAGAAGATATTGAAGAAGAAGTAAAATATTCCATATCTTTATCCATGCAAGATACCCTAAATGTAGAAAATGTTACATTTATTGAATAAAAATGAATAGCAATATAAAATTTTGTATGATACAATGTATATATCAAAGAAATTTGATGATAATTTTAATGGACACATTTGAATATAATCAGATGCTTCCTTGTTTTTGGTTTAGCACCCGACTCAACAATCGTTGATTGAGGTGCTTATTTTTTTATCTAAAAATTATGATAAATAATAATCCAAAGATTACTACTAATAAATGACAAATTATGCGATATAAATATTTTTCACTTTTTCGCATAACAATCATCCCCTCTCTTTATTCTTGTTAAAAAGAGGAAGCACCTGAAACTCAAATGTGTCTGTTTATTACTATAGCATACTCAATTTATCTTTGCAAATCACAAAAAAAATAGATTTTTTAATCTATTTCTATAACTTCATTTAATACCGGAGTAATTATTTAAAAAAACCCCGTAAATACGAGGTTTAATAAACAGAAATGGTGTCCTGGGCGAGATTCGAACTCACGACCGATCGCTTAGAAGGCGATTGCTCTATCCAGCTGAGCTACCAGGACGTCTAAAGAAATTATAATACATTCTTATTATAATTTCAATCACAAAAATTATTCTTCTTCTTTTTTAATATGTAAAACATCTTCGTTTTTATAATATCCACATTTTGCACAAGCACGATGTGGTCTTAAATTTGCTCCACATTTTGGACAAGTACTAATTGCTCCTACTTCTTTTTTTAAATGTGTACGACGCATTCTTTTCTTTGTCTTACTAGTTCTTCTAAATGGAACAGCAAATAATTGAAGGTTTAGTCTCATTTTTCTCACTCCTTTTTCTTATCTAGAAGCTCCATCAACGGAGCTAGCCTTGGATCGATTTCTTTTTCATCCTCTTGCCCAACTATTCTCCAGCCAGCATCTTCTTTAGGTTTTTCTAAAGAATCACAAACTGTATAACTAATTGGGTTTTCCAGTACAATATTTTCCCATAAAATTGCCATAATATCAAGTGTATTTTGTGAATTTTCTAAAAATCTCCCACATATTTCACTCTCTTCATCCAACTTTTCCGTAAATTCAAACTGAAAAGGATATGGAACTTCTTTTAAATCTCTCGCATCTTGTAAAATAAAAGTACCAGTGCTTTTTAAATGTAATAAATCTTCTTGATCAGCATTTTTAAAAATTTCAAATTGTAAATGAACTTTTTCTATATCTAGAATGTCCATTTTTTCATAGTATTCTTTAGGAATTTCAACATCCCCTTCATAACTTATTGATCTAATTGGGACTTCCTTTAAATTTATCTCCATAAACATCACAACTCCATTATAGTACAATTTGCGAGAAATTTCAATCTATGATAAACTCATGATGAAAGGAAGATGTCTATGAAAATCATTGGTCTTATTGCCGAATATAATCCATTCCATAATGGCCATCTCTATCATATTAATCAAATCAAAAAAATGTACCCAAACTCTTTACTTATATTAATTTTAAATGGCTATTTTTTAGAACGTGGAGAAATTAGTGTTTTATCTAAAGAGACAAAAACAAGACTAGCCCTAGAAAATAAAATCGATATTGTTGTCGAACTTCCAGTCTTATTTGGAACTCAATCTGCCGACACTTTTGCTGAAGCAAGCCTTTCTTTATTAAATGCTTTAAAAGCAGAAATTCTCATCTTTGGAAGCGAATCAAACAATAAAGAAATGCTATGGCAAGTGGCTACAAAACAATTAAATGAAGAATTCACTTTAAATAATGAGCAAAAAAATCTCAATTATCCAAAAAGAATAAATCAATCTTTACAACTAGAAAACACTCTTCCCCCAAATGATTTACTCGGAATCAGCTATTGTAAAGCCATTTTAAAAAATCATTATCAAATTGAAATCGAAACCATAAAAAGAACCAATAATTATCATGACACACTCTCATGCGATTCCATTATAAGTGCTACAAATATCCGGACTAAAAAAGAAAATAAAGAAGATATAAGTCCTTATTTACCTTCCAGTGCTTTACAAAATTGGCAAACAATTGATAAACAAAAATTATTTGAATTCTTGAAATATCGTATTTTAACCGCTGAAAATTTAAATTTGTATATCGATGTTACAGAAGGTTTAGATTATAAATTAAAAAAAGAAATCGCGAAAGCAACTTCCTTTAATGAACTTTTATTGCTTTTAAAAAGTAAACGGTATACCTACAATCGCTTACGAAGAATGTTAATTCATATTTTATTAGGACATTCTAAAGAAAATTCTCACCCACCGATTACTTATATTCATATACTCGGGTTTTCACTACAAGGAAAAAAGTATTTAAAAGAAAATAGAAAAAACATTTCACTTCCTACCACAATAGAAAAAGAATCCATCATATACCAAGAAGAAAAAAAAGCTGCTTTAATTTATGATTTACTCACACATTCTAACTCTTCCTTATTTGATAAACAAAATAAACCTATTATTTATACAGGTAATGGCTCTAAAGAATCCAACCAAAAATAATCTTTTTCTTGAAAATCACAGACAAATAAACTGTGATTTTTTTGTAGCTCTTCTAAAAATCTTGGTTTAATAACATTAGTTTCCAATTTCAAATAAGTTTTATTTAAAGTCAAGACAGTATTTTCTTTTCGATAAACATCATGCATACTATGAATATTTCGATATTTCATATAAAAATAATTTTCTTTATATCTTTTAAATAAAAGAATATCCAATTCTTTAATAGGGATAGGATCAATAATTTGTTTTAAAAAAACATAGCCTAATTTAATATCATCTGGTTCTCGATAATAAATGGTTTCTAAAGTATGAAAAAGTGTATACGGATTTTCTTTAGTAATCTTAGTTAAATCTTTCTTTATTTGAAAAATATAAAAAACACGCATCTATCTCACCTCTTTTTTAGAATAACAGATAAAATGCGTGAATTATGTCGAATTATTTCATTAAACTTTCTATTTTCATTTTTAAACTATCATAATCAAATTCCATTTTTTGAAGTACTTCTAAAGGATGTCCTGAATAAGCAAAATCTGAAATATTTAAGATAAAATCATCATTGGTAGCAAACCGATGCCAGCCAAAACTACTGCCAGCTTCAATCACCGCGGTTTTGACATTTTTTGGTAAAATTTGTTCTTCATAAGCCACTCCCATAGCCAAAAAAGTATCCATAGAAGGCATCGAAACAACTCGCAAATCTAAACCATTTTTTTGTAAATCAAAAGCAATTTGCATAGCACTTACAACTTCACTTCCCGTTGCAATTAAAATACCATCTAAACGAGAGACTTCTGGTTTTATAATGTATGCCCCTTTATGTACTTCTTTAGCATTAGACCCTGGCAATTTCGGAATGCTATTAGTACTTATCACCAGTGCACAAGGTTTAGAATTTTGCAAAATAGTTTCCCAAGTTCCCATAAGTTCCATAATATCAGCAGGTCGATACACCACAAAATTAGGAATACTACGCATCATAGCTAGTTGCTCAACAGGAATACGTATTGGACCTTCTTCACTATTATAAATACTATCATGGGTAAAAATATAGGTAACAGGCATATTCATAAGAGCACTAAGACGCATACCACTTTTTAACTCATCAGCAAAACAAAGTTTTGTCGATCCAAACACTCTTAAACCTAATAAACTCATACCGTTTAAAATATAAGACATCGCTTCTTCTCGTGTTCCAAAGCGAATATTTTTAGCAGTAGAATTTTTTGGTTCCATATAAACCGCTCCACCAAGTAAAGTTTGAGAAGACAAGCTAAGTCCCGCACTTCCACCGAGAAAAAAAGGTGTTTTAGGAGCAATCAAATTCATTATTTTATAATTGGATTCAATAAGAGGTTCACGATATCCATCATTAATTTTATAATTTGCTGAATCAAAATCACTCACAAAATTCCCATTCGAAAGCAATTGAAGTATTCCGTTTAAAAAAGGACTATTGATATTTTGAGCTCTCGCATACATCTCATTAAATTTCTTCTCTGTTTTTCCAGTTCGTTCCCGAATTTGAGTCTCAACATGTAAAATAGAATCTTTAGAAATTTCAAAAGGCGGTAAAAAAATATTATATTTTCTTTTTAAAGCCGACAAATCATCAAAAGATAAAACACCCGAATGAACAATATTCTTTCCTTCATTAAAAGAACCTTTACCAATAATATTTTTAAACACGAGTAAAGCTGGTTTTTTAGAACGTTTAGCAGCTTCAATCGCTTTCGCAATTTCTTTAATATTTTCTGAATCTTTTAAAGAATCAACATAAAATCCTTTATTTTGAAATTTTTTAATAAGATCTTCCCGAAAAACCTGGTCTAAGCTACCTTCAGCTGTCATTTGATTTGCATCATATAAAAAGATCAAATTTTCTAAATTTTGGACTCCAGCAAAACTAAAAGCTTCTTCAGAAGATCCACTCATAATATCTGCATCACTTATAAAGCAATAAGTCGTGAAATTTAAAAGATTTAACTTTTCATCTTCTTTTTGAATCAAACTATTAAGATATCTTCTAGCTAGAGCACAGCCAACCGCCATTCCTACTCCATTTCCCGCAACTCCAGTTGAAGCCTCAACCCCAATTGGATTATTTAACTCAGGCATTCCAGGAGTACTAAAATTAAGACGTCTAAAATTCATTAAATCTTCTTTTTTTATAGGATAACCTGCCATATAAAGCATCGCATAATATAACGGAGTAATATGAGCCGAAGATAAAATAACCCGATCTCGATTAAAAAAAGTAGGATTTTTAGGATAAACATTTAAAACTTTAGCAAATAACGAATACATCACAGCACTCATATCCATACAAATTCCTGGATTACCACTTCCTGCTTTATTAATAATATCTAAAGATAAAATCTTTAATTCATTCACTGCTAGAATATCACTTTGATTCATGATTTCACTCCCTTATTCTATATAGAAGTATATCAAATTTTTTGATTAGAGTAAATAAAAGAAAAAAATTAATTTGCCGAATATTCGACAACTCCAGTTGTTTCTACTTCATTAAGTAGTCTTATTCGTTCATTTAAAAGAATAACTCCACAAATAATTACCAAATAAAGTAAAACAATAATTCCATATTTTTTTAAAAATTTTTCCATCATAACTCCCTCTTTCTAAATTAATTTTATCATAATACATTTGTTCGTGTCAACGAAGAAAAGAACAATTGTTTGACATTTTACATTACCTATGCTAAGATGATTATGGAGAGTGATTTTAAAAATGAAAGAGAAAAAAGAATTGACTAAAAAGCAAACTGCCGTTTTAGATTATATAAAAAAATATACTGCAAAACACGGATATCCTCCAGCTGTAAGGGAAATTGGTCAAGCACTAGGCCTATCAAGTCCCGCAACAGTTCAAGCCCATTTAAACAAATTAAAAGAAGCTGGTGTAATTAAAAATTCTAGTAATAAATTTAGAACCATTGAACTTCTTGTAGAAAATGAATATATCGCACAAGATGAAGAAGTCGTAAAGGTACCTTTACTTGGAAAAATTACTGCAGGAAATCCCATTGAAGCAATTGAAAGGCCAAATGAATATTTCAACCTTCCAGCTTCTATAATTCCTCAAAACGAAACAATTTTTACTTTAGAAGTAAGTGGTGAATCCATGATTAATAAAGGAATTTATGATGGAGATTATGTAATTGTAAAACGTCAAAATACAGCCCATAACGGAGATATTGTCGTAGCAATGACTGAAGAAAATGAAGTTACTTTAAAAACTTTCTATAAAGAAGAAGATCACATTCGCTTACAACCAGAAAATGACACCATGGCACCTTTCATTTTTAAAAACGTAACAATTTTAGGAAAAGCAATAGGTCTATATCGTACTTTTTAATAAAAAAACAAAAAGGGGATGTTAGAAAATAGATAATCTATTTTCTATATATCTTCTTTTTTAATTTAATAAATAAAAAGTCCCATAAACTCGTAAGTTTATGGGTTTTTGTGATACAATACTTTTGTCTAGAAAGT
>CALVPL010000049.1 GCA_944351315.1 uncultured Bacilli bacterium
CCAATTGTGTACACAGCTGACATGTTTGGTCAATATAAGTGGATATTGTACTTAAATCCGATGACTCATTTCATTGATGCATACCGAAGTATTTTCTATTATCAAACTTCGCCATCTTTAATTAGCCTTGGATATATTGCCTTGTTTGCAGCTATTTTCTTATTTTTCGGCTATATGATTTTTAGAAAATTAGAAAAAGGATTTGCAGAAGAGGTATAACATGAACTTAGCGGCAGTAGTAGTATTTTATAATCCAAGTGATGCTAATATTCAAAATATAAAAAAATATGAACAAAGTGTCGATCAACTTTTCATCGTGGATAACTCAGACGATGACATAACCCGTTATCAAGATACAAAAAAAATAAAATACATAAAATTACACGAAAATAAAGGAATTGCTTATGCTTTAAATAAAGGAGCTAAAGAAGCAATTGCTCAAGGATTTAATTGGTTACTCACATTAGATCAAGACAGCCAAATTACAAAAGAAATTATTGGAAATTTAAAGAAATATTTAGAGACACATGATACAAAAAAAATCGGTCTTATTTCACCTTATCATGATATCCAAACAGAAGAAGAGATAAAAGGTGATGAAGAAGAAATGATCGAAGTAATGACATCTGGAAATATCATTAACTTAGAAGCCTATCAAAAAATAGGCGGCTTTAAAGACTGGTTATTTATTGACTGTGTAGATACGGAGTATTGTATGAATTTAAATGTTCATGGATATAAAGTTTTAAGATTAAACAAAATAAAAATGAAACATCAATTAGGAAATTTAAAAATTCATACACTTTTTGGTAAAAAATATCCGTGTTACAACCATGGACCGATTAGAAGATATTACATAGTAAGAAACAATTTGTATATCAACCAAATGTATCATGAAAGATATCCCGATTATTGTGAACATCTTCTCAGAGTTCAAAAGGGACAAGTAAAAAGAATACTAGCTTTCGAAAAAGAAAAAAGAAAAAAACTAACCATGATGTATCGTGGATATAAAGATTTTAAAAAAGGGATAAAAGGAAAATGTCCATATATAAATTAGGAGGTTTTATGCAAGAAGAAATAAAAAATTTAAAAAAGCTTATAGATGAGAATGAGGTGATTTCATTCGATGTTTTTGATACTCTTTTATTGAGAAATATTTTAAAACCAACAGATTTATTTTTGGTGTTAAATTCATTTGCTTTAGAAAACTATCAAATAAAAAATTTCTATGAAGTAAGAATTTCAGCTGAAAAAGAATCTAGAGTTGGACATGAAAATAATGAAACTACCTTAGAGGATATTTATAAAGTGATTTCAAAAAAATTCGATCAAGATACCAAAAAAATAATGGAAAGAGAATTAGAACTGGAAGAAAAATTTTTAGTGGCTAATCCTTGGATGCAAGAAATTTATAAGTATGCTAAGAAAAAAAAGAAACACATTCTCGCGATTTCAGATATGTATTTACCCAAAAAATTTATAAAAAAAATATTAGAAAATAATGGATATCAATTAGATGAGATCTATGTTTCTTCTGAAAATTTTCAAGTGAAAGGAAATAAAACATTATTTGAATATGTAAAAAAGAAAGAGAAAATTTCGCCAGAAAAATGGTTACATATTGGAGATAATAAAATTTCAGATTATGAATCACCTAAAGAAATGGGAATCAATGCTTATCATTATTTAAGCGTTGGTAGTAGAAGTGCATTTAAAAATAAAAGCGATACAATTGAAGAAAGTATTTTAAAAGGAATAGAACAAAATGCTATTTTTGCATCCACAGAAGAACTTTCAGATTGGGAAATATTTGGAATAAAATATGTTTCACCATTATACTATGGATTTACCAATTGGATCTATCAATTAACTAAACATAAAGACAACATTTATTTTTTAGCTAGAGATGGCTATGCAATTAAACAAGTATATGAAATGTTTACAAAAAAATTAAACAAGAATATAGACACATATTATCTATATTGTTCAAGAGCAGCCTTTCAAATTCCAACTTTATGTGATAAAGAAAAAGCCTATGCTCTTGATATATTAACTAGATATAATCCAACAATGAATCAAAAATTAAAAATTGAAAATATTTTAAAAACTTTAAAGCTAGATGCAGATAACTATGAAAAACAATTCAGAAATTTTGATTTAAATAAAGACGTGATATTAGATCAAACAAATCTCTATCGAGTAAAAAAGTTTTTAAGCTATATTTATGATGACATTTTAGAAAAATTAAAAGAAAAAAAGGAATTAGTAGAAGAATATTTAAAAGAAATGAATTTAGATAAGTATGATTCTTTAAATATTGTTGATATTGGATGGGCTGGAAGTACCCAATATGCTTTATATGATCTAGTAGATAAAAAAATTACCGGTTATTATTTTGGAACCAGAAAAAATATGTACGATGATGTAAAATATAATTCATTTGGATACATGTTTGATGCAGAAGAACCAAAAGAAAGATTTAAAAAAGTAGATGACAATGTAATGATGTATGAATTTATTTTTTCAGCACCTCATGGCTCAACCTTAGGGTTCAAAAAAGAAAAAGGTAAAATTGTCCCAATCTTAGGAGATAATGAAGAAAACAAAATCTTTATTGAACAATTTCAAAAAACAGCAATAGATACTTGTCAAAAATATTTAAAATATTATGATGAATTAAAAACGATTTCACCAGAAATAGTTCTAGACAACTATAATGAATTTATTGAAGAAAAGACATATAAAAGTCTTGAGATGTTTGTAAACATTAAAGAATCCGTTGGATATGATGGTGGAAAAATCTCGTTTGTTCCAGTTTTCAAAGAAGAAGAGATCAGAAAAGATTTGACAAAACTTTATAAAGAAATTAGTACAGCATTATGGAAAAATTCCTTTTTAATTGAAGGAAAAAATGAAGAAGAATATAATGCAATAAAAAAAGAATTATTTAGTAAAAAAACAAGAATAAAATGTTTACTAAAAAACATTAACATAAAAACAATCCTACGTGCGATTAGGTATCCAAGAACAACTTTAAGAAAAATAAAAATGGTTTTAAAGAAAAACGATTAATAAAGGAAGTGCATTGCTATGATAAAAAAAGATCGAAAAAGATTAGGAATATTTATTTTTTATGATCGCGATAATATCGTTGATGATTATGTCTTATATCTTTTAAATGATATTTGTTCGAATTTTTCGCATCTGACAATTATTAGCAATAGTCAATTACAAGAAACAGAGAAGCAAAAGTTAGAAAAATTTTCTGAAGATATCATCATTCGTGAAAATGCTGGGTTAGATGCCGGAGCTCTTTATTCTTATTTTAATAACAATCAAGATTATCAAAACTATGATGAAGTAGTATGTTTTAATGATACTTTTTTTGGTCCCTTGTATTCATTTAAAAATGTGTTTGACGAAATGGATCAAAGAGATGTGGATTTTTGGGGATTAGCACTTGGTCATCGGCAAAGAGATGGCTATGGGATTATGAAAGAAGGATACATACCAGAACATATTCAAACTTTCTTTATTGCTTTTCGAAAAAAAGTTTTATTAAGCGATGCTTTTATGAATTATTGGAAAAACTATGATTATGAAAACATGCAAACATTTTATGATGTTGTAACAAAACATGAACTTCGCTTTACAAAATATCTTCATGAAAATGGTTTTAGTTACGACAGCTATATCAAAGATACAAATGCTTCAGAAAATTTTAAAGAAAACTATAACAATTACAACTACAATTCTTCGACCCAAATCATTCAAGATCATGCATTATATATTAAAAGAAAGAATTTTGTAACATCAAAAAAAGACTTCCTATATTTAACCGATAGCAATGATTTAAATGTATCTTATGAATATATAAAAAATTGTACCAATTATGATGTAGGATTAATTTGGAAAAATATTTTAAGGCTTTATAATTTAAGTGATATTCATGAAACATTTGGTTTATATTCCATTATTCAAAACGATGAAATAGAAAAAAAAGAATCTCTTGCTTATATTATTTATATCGATAACATATTAATGCAAGAATCTTTAGCTAAAAAGATAGAAGAACTAAAAGAAACCGTTTATATTTTTACAAGCAAAAAAGAAATCTATGACTTCTTAAAAGAAAAAAAATTAAATGTCGAAAAAATCAAGAAAAATACATTTTTTAAAAAATATATTTCATTAATAAACCAGATAAAAGAAAAATATGTCGGTTTTATGTTTATTGAAGAACATGAAGAAAATACAATAAATATTATTGAAGAAACCGTTTATAATAATTATATAAATGGAATAATGAAAAATACATCATATGTAAGCAACTTGTTAAATGCATTTACGAAAGAAAAAAATTTAGGAATTCTATATGTTCCAAATAACATGCATTATGATTATTTTTATAAAAACATTCATTGGGAAATTCCAGTATTTGAAAAAATAAAAGAATTACTTCCTCAATATAAAATGTTTCAATTAGAAAAAACTCCAATTTCATTTTCGAATGCTTGGATTGCTAGAAAAGAAATTTTAACAAAAATTGATTATGAAAATTGGAATATTTCTGAAGACGAATTTTTCTCAAAATGTTTAACGGTCTATATATCTTATTTTGGAGCAATAAACAGTTTTTACCCAAATGTAGTATTAGATATAAATGAAGCCAAAAATCAATTGACAAACTTGACGTGTGTTTATAAAAATACTTATCAAAAAATCCAAGAAATAAAAAACATTCCATTAACTTTTATTGAAGAACTAAACTATATAGAAGAATTAAAAAAACAATATAAAGAAAAAAAATATCGCAAAATAGGGAGAAGAATTAAACAAAAAATAAGGAGAATAATAAAATGAAAAA
>CALVPL010000050.1 GCA_944351315.1 uncultured Bacilli bacterium
TTACTTCTCATTTTACTATTTTTTAAAATAATTGTTTTAGGTTTTAAGAAAAAAGGTGCTAAGAAATAGCACGTTTTTTTAATTCAAAAGATAATCTTTATTAGAAAAATTAATGACAATATGCTATCTTATATATAAGATAGTAACAATAATTTGCTAAAATTTAAATGTACTAGGAGATAAATGATATGAAATCGTAAAAAGATGTGAAGAATTAAAATTAAAAGAAGTTTTGAGGTGAATGAAGTTGAAAAGAAAATTTAATTATTATAATTTGTTTGTCTATGGCTTTAAATTTTGGGCAATTGCAGCATTAGTAACCATATTTTTTCTTTGGATAGCTAATATAAAATCCAGCGATTTTTGGCAAGGATTACTTCTTGTATTGTATTTACTTTTTTCCTTTTTTATGGTTGTATGTATTCACTTTGCTCAAAAATACGAAAAAAAGATTACTACTTATATAGACAAACCCAAAAAGCCTCGAACATATAAAGTGAAAACAATAAAAAGCATTGATCTTGAACAAAAACTGATTGAAATGAATTACGAAAAAATTTCAGATATATTAGAAAATAAAAATATTTATTATTATGAAAAAAAGGAGTATATGGCTAGGATCAGATCATAATCCCCAAAAAAATATTTTTGCATTCTTTTCTTTTGAAGAATATACGAAAGAAACGCAGAAATTTATAATTAAAGAAAAGCAGAAGATCACCAGAGCTCTAAAAGAAAAAAAGGAGCATTCCAAGTAGTATTTTTAATAACAGTAAAAAATAGCAATGAGTATCTAGAAAAATACTTAATGGAACGAACTCCACAATGGTATAGAAACTATTTTCTAATCGTATTTTATGTAGAAAACGATCAAAAAATATATATTCCTTACTGTCAATGGGCCAATTCACCATATGCCAAAATGCGAAAAAGATTACTAGGTTTATTAAATGAACATATAGAAAAGCGTTAGGAAAGATCTTAATGCTTTTTTCTTAGGTTTAAGGTATAATTGATATAGAAAGTCTTATAATGAAAAAGAAAAAAAGAAATTATTATAATTTAATTGTTTATATATTTAGAGTTGTTACTATTGTATGTTTAGTGTTTGGAATATTGTTTTCCTTAGGAAATATGGAGATTATTTTAATTTTTAAAAAATACGAGATACTATTTTTCACGTTGACTTGTATATTAGCAGTTATTATGATCATTCTCTTAGCTTTAATAAAAAAATATGAGCAAAAGATTACGATTGATATAGATTTTCTTCAGAAACCTTTTGTTTACGAAATAATAAATATAGAAAAAATAGAAAAAGGAATTTCAAAACAGTTATTACAATTAGAATTCATTAAAAATCCGTATCAAATAGCCGATTTAGACATTTACTATAATAGCAAAAATATTTGGTGGTACTTAGGCCAAAAGAAACAATTAAACATTTTTTGTCAAATGGCATCTACAGAATTTACAAAAAACACCAAAAAGGAATTATTGCTAAAAAGAGAAGAGATTTTTAATAAACTATGCAAAAAAGCTAAATTTCTTGAAATCGTTTTTTTGGTAAAAATCCCAAAAAGAAATAAATATCTAGAAAGGTATTTAAAAGAAGTAATTCGTGAGTTTCAGCATAACTATTTTCTGGTTGCTGTTCTTGTAGAAGAAGAAAGAAAACTGTATATTCCACACAGTGATTTTGCACATTTGGAATATCGGGAAATGCGTAAAAGATTAGAGCAAATTTTATCGGGTCATATAAAGAAAATAAAAAAACATTGAATATTTTTGAAAAAAAATTTTATTGACAAATTACTAAGTTTTCTTTAAGATATCTCGTACCTAGGGGGTGTAAAGTGTTCATGGGAAATAAATATTTAGAAACTGCTTTAAACATTCTTAAAGAATGGCATATAGATTTATCACAAGAAGATTTAGAACAAGAAATAAATTTATGCATATTAGAAATCCAAAAAAAAGAAACAATTCAGAAAAACGATTTTGAAAAAGAATTTTTAAAGCGAATGCAGATAATTTATGGTTTAAATAATAAAGATATGAATTATTTGAGAAGGTATAGACACTTACTTAATAAAATTCAAGAACTAAAAAGTCGATCTTTAAGTACAAAAGAAATTTTAAAAGAGTTGGAAATTTCTCCAGAAGTTTATTATTATCTTTTAAATCTTCTAGAAAATTTAGGTCATAATCTAACTTCCTTAGAAAGTACTACGTTGAAAACAGAAGATTCTTTTAATGCACTAGAAGAACAATTAACGATTGCTTCATGGTTTAAAAAAGCCAATTTAGGATCCTTTGAATTACAAGCACTTTTAGATTATTCTATAGAAGAGAGTTCAATGGAAGAAATTGCAAGAGAGCAAAACACTTCAGCCTGGTATGTTCTTTCAAGAATTCAACAAGCTAGATATCAACTTTTAAACGAAAAAGATTTTGTTGAAGATTTTGTTCATTCGAGAAAAAAAGAGAAAAAATGGTAAAAATTTTTTTCTTTTTTCATATTTTATAATATGAAAAGATTAATTGCCCACCGTGGCTTAAAAGAAAAAGCTAAAGAAAATACGATGGAGGCATTTTTGGATGCCTTAAAAAATGAACATTATGCTGGATTTGAATGTGATATAAGAACAAGTAAGGATAAAGTGTTTGTCATCTGCCATAATCCAATGGTTGGTTTAGATCTTGTTTCAAACACAAATTATAAAGATTTAGAAAAAAAATATCATCTTATTTCCTTAGAAAAAGTTTTAAAAATCTCTTCCGATAAAATTTTTTTGTTAGAAATTAAAGAAGCAACCATAGATACAAAAGATTTTCAAAAATTGATTCAAAAGTATTCTTCAAAAAAAATATATGTGATGAGTTTTTTTAATAAAGTTATTGAAGAGTTGCAAAAAACAAAAAAGCAAGAAAAATATGGAGTCTTAAACTATGTTTTTAATAGTGAGGAAAGTTATAAAAATTATGATTTCATTTGTTTATTAGAAGCTGTGATGAGTGAAAAATTAGAAAATTTTTTTAGAAAAAATCAAATTGAAACTTTTGTTTATGGAATTCATAATTTTTCGAAAACATTTGAAACATATAAAAATTCTTATTTGATTACAGATGAAATCGTAAAATCGCCCAAATAAGACAAAAGAAGTCAAAATCTTCTCTTGTAAAAATAAGAGTACTTTAAGTAAAATAATTCCTCAAGAAACGGAGGATTTTTTAATGAATACAAAACTGTTAGAAAACGAAAAGTTTTATACAGCAAAATACGATCGAACTTTTAAAGAAATCTTTTTAAAAGAAGAAAACGAAGAATTGCTTTTACTTATTTTAGAAGAAACTTTAAATACAAAAGTAGCCAAAATTAAACAAAGAAATATTGAATTAAATAATGGAAATATTTTTGTTAGAAGAAAACATTTAGATATCTTGTTAGAAACAGATCAAGGACTTATTGGAATTGAGATAAATAGTTCAGTAGAAGATTACCTACATCCCAGAAATTTAGCTTTCCAATGTGATAACTATGCCCATTATACCTTAGTAGGTCAAGATTATACAGAAGAAGTACAAATCATTCAAATAAATCTAACATATAAAATGAAAGATGAAGAATTAGTAAGAAGATATTTCATACAAGATAGAACTGGTAAAAAATATGCTCAAAATTTTCAAATTATTGAATGGAACATGGACAAAATTATGAAGTTTTGGTATGATAAAAATGAAGAGAAAATAGAAGAATATAAACATTTAATTATGTT
>CALVPL010000051.1 GCA_944351315.1 uncultured Bacilli bacterium
TTTTTTATCGAAAATGAAGTAAATGAACATATTTTTGAATGTATACCTAATATTTTTCAAAAGCATCCAGAATTATTTCAAAAGAAAAATACTTTTCATGATTATTTAGAACAAAAAAAGTATTTACAAGATCAAAACAAAATTATTTTAAATGAATTGGCAGATGAATTAGTTCCTAGATTTGGCGAGAGTTATCAGCCTTCAGAATTATTTATGATGCAAAAACTTTATTTGTTGTATCGCCATAAAGTTCCTAAAAAATTGCTGGAATTATCTTGGGAACATATTAAGATTTTGTTAAATTTATTTTCTGAGGAAAAAAGACATTTTTATGTTCTATGCTGTTTAAAAGAACGATGGTCTTTAGAAAAGTTAAAAGAAGCAATCTTACATGATTTTTATGAAAAATATATATATGTTCAACAAATTTATGGGATAAAGAAGTTTTCGTTTCAAAATTTTCAAGAAGTTCTTGATTTTATTTGGCCAGAAAAATAAATTTTCATGATTTTTTCACATATTTGATATAATATAATGCAAAAGAAGGTGAATTATGAAAATTTTAGTTGTTGATGATGAAGTACTTATTCGAGAAGTTGTAAAAGAATATTTGCAGTTTGATGGATTCTCTGTAGATGAAGCAAGCAATGGGGAAGAAGCCGTGGAATTGGGTTTACAAAATGATTATAATTTGATTATTATGGATATTATGATGCCTAAAAAGGATGGATATCAGGCTGTAAAAGAAATTAAAAAAATTAAAGATGTACCGGTTTTAATGTTGTCAGCTAGAGGTGAAGAATTTGATAAATTATTTGGTTTTGATTTAGGAGTCGATGATTATGTAACAAAACCATTTAGTCCTAAAGAATTAGTGGCTCGTGTTAAAGCAATTATTAAACGTAATGAAAAGAGTGGAACGAAATTAGAATTTGGAGGATTAGTTTTAGATGATAAAGCACATGAGGTTTCTATAGATGGAAAGATTGTTAATTTAACTCCAAAAGAATATGATTTGTTAAAATATTTTGTTTCTAATAACCATATTGCTTTATCGCGTGAACAATTACTTACGAATATTTGGGGATATGATTTTTATGGTGATGACAGAACGGTGGATACACATGTGAAAACTCTAAGACATCAATTGGGAAAGTACGGCCAATATATTAAAACGGTTCGTAAAGTAGGATATAAGTTTGAATTTTAAAAAATATATTTCAAGTATTAAAGGGAAAACTTTAATATATTTGATTTTATTTAGTGTGTCTGTTTTGTTGTTATTGTGGTTTTGTCAAGTAGTTTTTTTGAAATATACTTACCAGGATTATCAAATTCAAAATATGAATCGTTTGGCTTCAAGTATTCAACGTTCTTCTTTTGTGGATTTAAACAATACTCTTGAAGAAGTTGCTTATGAAAATGAGGTATGTGTCGAGTATTATTCTAATGCTGGAAATGTGTATTATTATAATACTATGATGAATGGGTGTGCTCTTGGAAAAAATAATCAAGAAATAATAAAAACTGAGAATTCTTTTATGCAATCTAATTTGACTTCAGATACTTATAAAGTTATTAATAAAGAGTATGAAGTACAAGCCTTTTTATATGGAATTAAAATAGATTCTGGAACGGTTTTTTTGTATTCTACTTTAGAAGATGTTAGTGGGGCAAATACGGTTTTAAAAAATCAATTGATTTACTTAACTATTATCGCGATTATTTTTGCTTGTACGATTTCTTATTTTTTATCTAGAAAAATTACTGATCCTATTTTGGATATTACAGATAAGGCAAGGAAACTTGGATCTTCACCAACTATTTCTTTTCCAGATTATGGAGTTTTGGAAGTCAATGAACTCGCTCAGGTTTTATCGAATGCTCAAGTAGAAATGGTTAAAACAGATGAACTTCGAAGAGATTTGATGGCTAATGTTTCTCATGATTTAAAAACTCCTCTTACTATGATTAAGGCTTATGCTGAAATGGTTCGGGATATTTCTTATAAAGATGAGAAAAAAAGAATCGAACATTGTGATATCATTATGGATGAAGTAGATCGCTTAAATGTTTTGGTAAACGATATTTTAACATTGTCTAAGATGCAAGCCAATGCTGATGAAGTTCAATTAACACATTTTGATTTAGTAAAAGAAATTCAAACAATTGTCAAACGTTATGAAATTATAAAAGAAACAGAAAATTATCATTTTGTTTTGGATCTGCCTTCTAAAGCGATGGTAATTGCTGATCAAAAGAAATTAAATCAAGTTATTTATAATTTAATTAATAATGCTATTAATTATACCGGGGAAGATAAGACAGTTACTATTCACGTAAAAAAAGAAAAAGATTCTTATTTAGTTGAGATTATGGATACTGGTAAAGGAATTAAAAAAGAAGATATTGCTTTTATCTGGGATAAATATTATAAGAACGATAAAAATCATCGACGAAATGTGGTTGGTACAGGACTTGGTCTTTCCATTGTTAAATCAATTTTAGAAGCCCATCATTTTAAATATGGTGTGAAATCTATTGTAAATAAAGGGACTACATTTTATTTCTATGTTAGGAAAAAATAACTTTATAAGATATTCATTTTTCTTTCACAAGTTTTTGACAATTTTGAGTTATCCTTTATACATGAAAGGAAGGTGATGTGTCTCGGTGAAGTTTTTAGGAAGATTTTATAGTACTAAAGATGTAAAGTTGTAATAATTTATGGATTATTCACTTTATCTTCACATAAACTTCATAAAATGCGTGTAATATGTTTATCATGAAAGGAGAAGTGATAAAGTAAGATACGACCCATATATTTTGGAAAAAATATATAAAAAAACTCTATACAATATAAATAACATATAAACTCAAACTCACACTTTTTTAGAGGAAGGACGACCTTTTTAATGTCCTTCCTCTTTCTTATGTAATTTGTGTAAATCTAAAAATATTGAAATAAAAAAGATTACCTTTTTGAAGTAATCTAATTTTTATTCTTTTTCTTCGGTTGCTGATTTTGTTTTCCAAGTTGTCTCTCCGCAAGTTGTACAAACATAAGGAACTAATATATCCTTTCCTTCAGGACATTCTGTGCTCGTTAAATCTACGCATAAAAGGCCAGTTTCTGGATCGATATAAGCACGTCCTTCAACACTTTTTTCTTGACAATCTTGACAATTATTATTTTTCATAAATTTCCTCCCAAAATTAATATGTTCGAAAGTTGCAGTTTCATACCTATTATCGTATAATATTTTTTGAAGTAGGTGGACTATGAGTTTTAAAATTGGTGATGTTGTAATTAAAAATCCCGTTGTATTAGCTCCGATGGCTGGTTATTCAAATACAAGTTTTCGGAAAATTATTAAAAGAATGGGGGCAGGTCTTATTTATGCTGAAATGGTTAGTGATAAGGCTTTAACGTATCGGAATGAAAAAACTTTACGACTTTTAAAAATGAGTGAGGAAGAAAGACCTATTGCTCAGCAGATTTTTGGAAGTGATGTGGATACTTTTGTGCAAGCAGCTATACTGGTTGAAGAAATTATGCATCCTGATATTATTGATATTAATATGGGATGTCCTGTTCCAAAAGTGGCTGTGAGTGCTCAAGCTGGAAGTGCTTTATTAAAAGATCCTCAAAAGGTGTTTGCAATTGTTTCTAAAGTTGTAGAGGCTGTTTCTGTTCCAGTTACAGTAAAAATTCGAATTGGCTGGGATGAAAACACTAAAAATTGTGTAGAAATTGCTAAAATATGTGAAAAAGCAGGTGCGAAAGCTATCGCGATTCATGCTCGAACTAGAAAACAAGGTTATTCGGGTAAAGCAGATTGGTCGTGGATAAAAAAAGTTAAAGAAGCTGTGTCGATTCCAGTTATTGGTAATGGGGATATTGAAACTTGTTTTGATGCTAAAAAAATGATGGATGAAACGGGCTGTGATGCAGTAATGATCGGCCGCGGTGTTTTAGGAAATCCTTGGTTAATTCGTGATTGTGTTCATTATTTAGCTGACGGAACTTTACCTTATAAAGTATCCTATGAAGAAAAAATCAATATGATGAAGGAGCATTTTTCGTTATTAAAGGAAGACAAATCTGTTAAAGCGGCTTTGTTAGAAATTCGATCTAATATTTTGTTTTATTTAAAAGGGATGCCTGGAGGTAAGGAAATTAAAAAGAAAATTTGTGAAACAAAATCCGAAGAAGAGATTTTAAAAATTTTAGATGAATATTTAGCTTTATTAAAAGAAACTAAAGATTGCTAAGCTAAAGTAAAGAAAGGGACTGAGCCATCGGTTCTTTTTTTGCTTGGAAAATTTATATCCTAACCATAGCAAGATAATACTAAAGCTTGAAAAAAGAAAACTAATATACAAAAGGGGATAAGTTTTTGTGAATGTTAAGGCTACGATACATCCATCTAAAGAATTTGTTAGGGTTAAAAAGAAAAGTGTTCTTTTTTTTATTGAAATTTGATATTCTTCTTTTTGTTCTTTTAAACAGAGTATTCCTAATATAAAAAATACAATGCATTTGAAAATAGGTTGATCTATTTGAATTTGAAATAAAGAAAAAATCTTTAGTATTATATATAAAGTGAATATATAGCCAAACCATAATATGATTAAGTCATTCATAGTTAATTTGTGTCTGTTTTTTAATGAAAAGCCAATTAAAAAAGAATCCATACTTGTGGCAATTGCACTTAAAAAAAGCATACTTCTCACCTTTAATAGTGTATGTCTTCTTTTTTCTTTTGTGTCGGCTTTACTACTTTGAGAATCTTTTCTATTTTTAGTTGTTTTTTTTCTGATCCTTAATTAAAATAATCAAGATAATAAGTACTACTAAATATTCCATATAAACTTTCTAATCTCATAACTACCACCCCTAACTCTCAAAGTAGGTGCTAACTTTTCGTTAGCATTGTTCATTTTATCATTATTTGGTTTTTCTTTTTTTCTTTAAGATGTAAAATGAGCTTTTTTAGAACTAAAATAATCAGGCATAAAAAAACCTCGTTAAAAACGAGGTAATTTTCTTAATGGCGCTCAATGTAGGACTCGGACCTACGACCCAACGGTTAACAGCCGTTTGCTCTACCGACTGAGCTAATTGAGCAGTACATATTGATTATATAGTAATATTATGCAAAATGTCAACAAAAAAATGCATTTTTATGCTATAATTTATTTAGAATGGAGCAGGATAATGAACTCAAATGATTTTTTGAATAAGAATTCTCAAAAAGATCAGAATTCTTCAATTGAAACTTTAAATATGAATGAATCTGTAAAAGATATTCCAACTTCAAAATTTAAATCTATTTTGGATGTCGAAAAACAACAAGAGGAATTGCTTAAAAATTATGAAGCCCAGAAAAGTAAAGAAGTAGAAGTTAAAATACCAGATTTATCTAATGATGTCCGTATTTTAGAAAAAAAATTACAAGCTAAAAAGCATAGTATTTCTGTTTCAGTAGTAATTTTACTTATATTAGCAGTTAATATTTTATGGATTTTAGGTGTTCATTTCCTTATTAATCCAAAATATGAAAGATGTGTTGTACAAAACGAGGAGTTGCAAAAGGAAAATCAGGAATTAAAAGAACAAATAAATTCTTCTGTTGGCGAGTGATTTGAAATTCTCTCGTTCTTTTTATATAATTAAATCGTGTGATATGAGTTATAAAATGCATTTTTTTTCATATATGAATTAAAGAATATAGAAAGGATTTTTATGTTAGAATTAAAACACATTAAGAAAAGTTATAAAATAGGAGATTTTGAACAACAAGCTTTAAGAGATATTCAATTAAATTTTCAAAAAAATGAATTTGTAGCTATTTTGGGACCTAGTGGAAGTGGTAAAACAACACTTTTAAATATCATTGGGGGATTAGATCGATATGATACGGGAGATTTAATTATCAATCAAAAATCCACCAAAGATTTTAAAGATCGTGATTGGGATGCTTACCGTAATAATTGTATTGGCTTTATTTTTCAAAGTTATAATTTAATTCATCACATGGATATTTTGAATAATGTTGAAATGGGAATGACACTTTCAGGTGTTTCTAGTAAAGAAAGACGTAAAAAAGCTATTGAAGTTTTGACACGAGTAGGTTTAAAAGATCATATTCATAAAAAACCTAATCAATTATCTGGTGGACAAATGCAAAGAGTCGCGATTGCGAGAGCTTTAGCTAATGATCCGGATATTATTTTGGCCGATGAACCAACAGGTGCTTTAGACTCAAAAACTAGTGTTCAAATTATGGATTTGATTCAAGAAATTGCTAAAGATAAGCTGGTAATTATGGTTACTCATAATCCGGAACTTGCCCATACTTATGCGAATCGGGTCATTGAAATGAAAGATGGAAAAGTAATTAGTGATACAGAAAAAGAAACCGAAAATAGTACGAATGAAGAAACATATCAGATTCGCAAAACATCTATGAATTTTTTAACTGCTTTACATTTATCTTTAAATAATATTCGAACTAAAAAAGGACGAACTATTTTGACAGCTTTTGCTTCTTCAATTGGTATTATTGGAATTGCATTGATTCTTAGTTTGTCCAATGGTTTTGATCGGCAAATTGATATTTTTGAACAAAATACTTTAAGTTCTTTACCCATTATTATTAGTAAACAGTCTATGGATTTGAATGAAGCAACTATGAGTCAATTGGAAGAAGATTTTTCTAGTAGTGAAACGGATTATCCAGACATTGATTATGTTATTCCAGTTCAAACTATGAAAGATGAATATACGCATACAAATGCGATTACAGATGATTATGTTACCTATATTGAAAATATGGATTCACAAAGTGTGGCTGGAATTTCTTATACTTATGCTGTCGGACTTAATTTGCTTCAAAAAATTGATGGAAAAGTAAAACTTTTAGATACGCAGAATTTATCCATTCAAAGTCTTCCGCATACTTTAAGTGATGGAGTAGAGAGTGTAGTAGATATGCATTATGATGTTTTAGCTGGGCGAATTGCTACGGAAAAAGATGAAATTGTTTTAGTCGTTGATAGTAAAAACCAAGTTTCTGAAGATATTTTAAATGCTTTAGGAATTCAAAGTGAAGAAAATATTTCTTTTGATTCTTTATTAAATTCTACTATCAAATTTGCTTATAATGATGATTATTATGTGAATTATGGTAATTATTATCTTCCTAGTAGTGATTTAGAAAGTGTATATAACAACCCCAATAATTTAACTTTAAAGGTTGTAGGTATTTTACGTTTAAAAAGTGATTTTCCAAGTTATGCTGGAAGTTCAGGAATTTTTTATACCAATGATTTATTAAATGATGTTTTAGAAAAGAATTCTACTTCTAAAGTTGTCGAAGCTCAAAAAAAGGCAAATTATAGTGTCTTATCTGGAGAAATGATTGACACTTCAACGGAAGAAGGAAAAAATGCTCAAGAAAATTTATTAGCTTATTTAGGAAATAAATCCGTTCCGTATGTTATTAATATTTATCCTAAAGATTTTGATACTAAAGATCAAATTACAAATTATTTAGATCAATATAATGAAGGAAAAGAAGATGAAGATCGAATTGTCTATATTGATCAAGCCAGTTTAATGAGTTCTTTATCAAGTAATATTATGGATGCGATTACAATTGTTTTGGTTGCTTTTAGTTCTATTTCTTTAATTGTTTCTTCAATTATGATTGGTATCATTATGTATATTTCTGTTTTAGAAAGAACAAAGGAAATCGGTATTTTGCGTAGTCTTGGAGCAAGAAAAAAAGATATTTCACGAGTTTTCAATGCTGAGACATTTATTATTGGATTAACTTCCGGATTAATTGGTATTTTTATAGCTTGGCTTTTATTGTTCCCAACAAATTCTTTATTGTATAACTTAACGGATTTAAAAGGTGTTGCTGTTATGAATCCAGTTCATGCTGTAATTCTTATAGTTATTAGTCTTGCTTTAACATTAATTGGTGGCTTTATTCCAGCAAAAATTGCTAGTAAAAAAGATCCGGTTATTGCTTTACGGACGGAATAAGACTTTATTCGACAAAATAGCTTAAAACTTGTCAAAATCTTGTCTTGCAACTTTTCTAGAAGCCCTTTATAGTAGTAGGCACCAAACGAAAAAGTTTGGTAGAGAATTCCTTAATAATTTTATTTATATAACTACTACCCTATACAATACGCTTTATTTTCTTAGTCAATACACACTTCTATTTTATTTTTTGGAAGAGGAATTCTCTTTTTGGGCAACTTCGGTTGCCTTTTGTTTTTGCTTAGTACTTGACAATGCATAGTAGCTATGATATTCTGGTAACAAGAGAGGAGTGATACTATTCATACGCAGTTTAAAAAAGGCGTTTTAGAATTACTCGTCTTAAGTATTGTAAATGAACAAGATATCTATGGTTATGAACTTGTTTTAAAAGTTCGAGAAGCTGTAGATGTGAATGAAGGAACAATTTATCCTATATTAAAGCGATTGACAAATGAAGATTTTTTTGAAACGTATTTAGTTGAATCAACGGAGGGTCCGACACGTAAATATTATCACATTACGGCTAAAGGGAAAAAAAGACAACAAGAAGTGTTGGCTGAATGGAAAAAATTTTCAGAAAGTATTCAACGATTTATGAATGAGAGGGAAAACAAATGAAAAAGGAAGAATTTTTAAAAAAATTACGTAAAAGATTAGATATTTTAGAAGAACAAGAAGTAGAAGATATTTTATCTGAATATGAGGAATATATTGATGAAAAAATAGAAAATGGTTCAACTGAAGAGGAGGCCGTTGCATCGTTTGGCAATGTCAATGAACTTGCCGAGGAACTTTTAAAAGCTTATAAAGTTAAAGTAGAAAAAAATGATGATCCGATTGGAACTTTTGCTAATAAAGTTATTTCTCTTATTGATCAATTAATTAATGATTTTAGTCGTAAAAGTCCGAAGGAAATTTTCCGTTTTGTTTTGGAAGTTATTATTATTGTTTGTTTAATTGGTCTTTGTCATATACCTGTTTCCATGTTAGTAGAACTAGGGTCAAATGTTTTTGATATTTTGTCCTCACCTTTAAATCGTTTCTTTTATACAGTATGGCGTTTTGTTTTAGAATTTGCTTATTTTATTTTAGCCATTGTTGTATTTGCTCGAATTTTTAAAGTTCGTTATTTACAAGGAGTTCATTTAGAAAATCCAGAAAAAAAGAATCCAAAAAATGGAAAGAAAAAAGTAGAAATAGAACCTAAAGAGATCGAAAAAAATTCTAATGAAAAAAGTTTTATTACCAGTTTTAGTGAATTGATTATTAAAATTTGTGTTTTCTTTTTAAAGTTTATTGCTATTTGTATTTTGTTTGGAGTTAGCATTTATTTGATAGGTATGAGTATTATTTTAGTTATTTGTATTTATCTACTTATTCAAGGAGTTACTTATTTTGGATTTTATTTGGTGATGCTTTCTTTATTTTTCTTAGGTATTATTTTCTTTAGTATTTTATTTAATTTTGTTTTAGATAGAAGAAGCCATGGATTACAGTTAGCTATTTCTTTAATTATTTCTTTTACCTTATTAGGAGTTGGGTGTGGTGTCGCGACTGTTGAAGTTGCCAACACGGAATTTATTAATTCACCACCAAGTGATATCCAAATTGAGACTATGCAAGAAGAACTTGTTATGAATGAAGATACGGTATTTATTGGAAATATTTCTGATTATAAAGTAGATAACTCTTTAGAGAATGTTTTGATTGAATATCGTTATTATCCACTTGGTAATAAAATGGCTACCAATGTCCGAAAGGTTGATGATTTTGTTTATTTGGATTGGTCTTTAGAAAAATTATATTTAAAAAAGGAATTGCTTAGTCATATCCTTGATGATTTAAAAAATAAACAAGTTTATAATTATTATATTGAACCTACTATTGTGATTACTGCTAATGAAAAAAACATTGAAATCATTAAAGAAAATCGTCATAAATATTATGATGATATGCCAAATTATTCTTCGTGTAATTTTGTTCGTACTTATTATGTCGAAATGCTTAGAGAAATGGAAGATGAAGATACTACAGCGGTTGTGTTATCCGAATTTCAAAGTGATAAGTTAACTACTATTACCCTTAGTAATGCTTTAGCAAAAGATTTAGAAGTTGGTTCATCTTATGAGTTTACTTTTAAAACTTATCAAGCTTATATAGATACAGATATTGAAAATGTATTTGATGAAAATGAAGTTGTCAGTGTTAAGAAAACAGATAAAACTGGTGTTCAGCAAATACAGGAAGATGGTTGTAGTATATTTTATTAAAAGTTTGTCCGTTATCGGATGAATTTTTTTTTCTTTTATGATAAAATTATTCTAGAGGAGGGTTTTGATATGGAAACTCTTGATATGGATATGGGAAATAACATGCCAAAAATTAGTATGTTGGAAAGATATGGAGAAAATTTAACGGATAAAGAATATATTACAGATCCGGCTATTGCACGTGATAATGAAATTAAACAATGTATTTTGACTCTTTTAACGCCAGAAAAAAGTGCTTTGTTAGTCGGTAAACCTGGTATTGGTAAAACGGCGATTGTTGAAGGTTTAGCTTATCGAATTAAAAATAATATGGTTCCTGATGCTTTAAAAGGCTGGGAAATTATTAAAGTCAACATTACTTCTTTATTAGGTTCAGTCAATAGTGATGGTCAAACAGAAAGTCGTATTGATATGTTGGTCAAGGAATTGAATCAAAAAGAAAAAACGATTCTATTTATTGATGAGACACATGTTCTTGTTAATAAAAATACTTCAGAAAATGGCGGAATTGATTTTGCCAATATGTTAAAAGCTGGTTTAGATCGTGGAACTATTAAAATGATTGGTGCCACGACTACCGAGGAATATGAAACATATATTTTACGTGATCGAGCATTTTTAAGACGTTTTCAAAAAATTGATGTTTTGGAAACAGATAAACCTACTACTGTTAAAATTTTAATGGGAACTTTACCAAAATTAGAGAAACAAATTGGAGTAAAACTTAATTATTCAGATTTTGTGAAAGAAAGAATTATGACTTTTATTGTGGAAATGACAGATGAATACAAAAGAGTTTATGAAGTAGCTTCAAGATATCCAGATATTTGTTTAACGATTCTTTCTAATGCTTTTACTTATGCTTTATATGATAATCAACAGGAAGTTAAATTAGAACATATTTATAAAGCTATTTGTAATGCTAAAAATATTTATGAAGATGTCAAGAAAAAGGAAATTGAACGATTTAAAATTGAATTTAAAGATTTGATTCGTGAAGAAAATGTGAATTTGGATGAAAGGGGATAGAAGATGACAAAAGTACGTGTATTTCAAATAGGCTGTGGAAAAATGAGTAAATATATCATGCGTTATGTTTACGATAAAGGTGGAGAAATCGTCGGTGCTTGTGATATAAAAAAAGAATTAATTGGTCAAGATATTGGTCAAATTATGGAAACGGATAATAAAGATATTAAAATTGGTTCAGTAGAGGATTTAGATTCGTTATTAAAGATGACAAAACCTAATGTTGCTATTATCACGACTATGAGTATTTTAAATGATATTGCTTCAGAAATTCGAACTTGTATTTGTAATGGGGTTCATGTTTTGACTACTTGTGAAGAAGCTTTTTTTGCTGAGAATTCTAATCCAATTGTTTATAAAGAATTAGATGCTTTGGCAAAAGCTTATCATGTAACGATTATTGGATGTGGATACCAAGATGTTTTTTGGGGAAATATGATTAGTAATATTTGTGCTTCTACGCATCGAATCACGAAAATTAAAGGAAGCAGTTCTTATAACGTAGAAGATTATGGAATCGCTTTAGCTCAAGCTCATGGAGCTGGTTTAACACCTCGGGAATTTGATGAAACAATTGCTATTACTAATGAAATGAGTGAAGAGGAAAGAAAAGAATTAATGAATGAAAAAAAGTTTTTTCCTAGTTACATGTGGAATGTTGTCGGTTGGCTTTCAAAAAAACTTGATTTACATATTCTTTCAATCAAACAAAAATGTATTCCAATTTTAACAGAAAATAAATTACATAGTGATACTTTGCAACTTGATTTAGATGAGGGAATGGTTCGCGGGATGAGTGCTATTGTAAGTGCTGTTACTAAAGAAAATATTTTGATTGAAATTGAGTGTATAGGTAAGGTTTATACTAAAGATGAACAAGATAAAAATGAATGGACTATTTTTGGTGAACCTACTACTCAAGTATTAAATCAGGTTCCAGATACGGTTTTACTTACTTGTGCTGATGTTGTAAATAGAATTCCACATGTTCTTAAAGCACCAAGTGGATTTCTTTCGACAAGTGAACTTTCAGAGCCTGTATACATTGTAAATTCATTTGACGAATATTTATAGTATTCGTTTTTTCTTTTGTGGTATACTAAATATATGATGGAGTAGGTAGTATGGAAAAGAAGTTTCAGATCGATAAAAAAATATTAATTATATTACTTAGTATTTTTGGGTTACTAGTTCTTTTTTTAGTGATTTATTTCTTTTTTGTGCCTAGATTTCAATTAAATTCTTTTTCTTCTAAAATTGAAGTTCCATATGCACAGGAATTTGCTTTTCAAGCTGGTGATGTTTGTTATGGGACATTTTTTCATTGTGAAAAAGTCGAAGCTAAGGAAGAAGGAACCGTCGATACATCAAAATTAGGAAGTTATAAAGTTACGTATGTTTTTGAATACCAGTCGAAGGTTCTTTTAAAAGAACAAGAAGTATTAGTTGTTGATAATGAGAAACCAGTGATTTCTATTGAAGGAGAGGAGCCGCTTACTTATTGTGCTAATGGTAATGGTTATGGATATAAAGTTGTCGCGACGGATAATTATGATGGAGATTTAAGCGATAAGGTAGTTAGTAAGATAGAAAATGAAAAAATTATTTTTGAAGTGGTTGATTCTTCTGGAAATAAATCTATTTTAGAAAAAAATGGAATTTTAAAGGATGAAGAAAAACCTGTGATTACTTTAAATGGTGAAAGCAATGTTTTTGTTCCTTTAAATGGAACTTATGAAGAAAAAAATGCTTCAGCATATGATAATTGTGATGGAGATTTAACATCAGGAATTACGGTAGAAGGTAGTGTGGATACTACGAAAACTGGTGAATACATTCTGACATATAAAGTTTTGGATAGCAATAATAATGAGGCTTCTGTTACTAGAAATGTTTATGTCTATCAAGCTTCAGATTATCCTTCATTGGAAGGAAAAAATATTTATTTGACTTTTGATGATGGTCCTAGTGCCTACACTTCTAAACTTTTAGATGTTTTGAAAAAATATAATGTTAAAGCTACTTTTTTTGTAACTGATCAAAATTTGACTCGAGGTTATGATGACGTTTTAAAAAGAGCTTATGATGAAGGACATACAATTGGTTTACATACAAGTTCTCATAATTATGGATATATTTATTCTAGTGTTGATGCTTATTTTAATGATCTGTATGCTATACAAAATAAGGTAAAAAAAATTACTGGTTTTGCTCCAATGATTGTCCGTTTTCCAGGAGGAAGTTCTAATACAATTAGTAGGAGTGCCGATGGTGGAACGCGGATTATGAGTCAATTAACTAAAGCCATTCAAGCTAAAGGATTTCGATATTTTGATTGGAATGTAGATAGCAACGATGCTGGAGGTGCTAAAAATGCCGCTCAAGTTGCTTCCAATGTCATTAATTCTCTTGGAAACAAAAGTACTTATGTAGTTTTACAACATGATATAAAAGAATATAGTGTGGATGCGGTTGAGACAATTATTCAATTTGGACTTTCGCATGGGTATACTTTTCAAGCTTTAAAAATGGATAGTCCAAGAGTTGAACATACTGTAAATAATTAAAAAAACTAATAAGTTTCTTATTAGTTCTGAAAGCCATATTCTTGATAAGGAATATGGTTTTTATAATTTTCAATCATAATTTTTCTTGTATCGGCTAAGTCTTCAGGTAATTTATTTATATCAAACCATTTTAATTCGTTACATTTATCTGGTTCCATGATTTTGGGAGTTCCTTGGTATTTATTTGCCCAAAAAGTAATTAGAATATACTCTGCATCTTCAAATTTTGCGTGAATGGTTGAACTATAATGTAAATTTTCTTCTAAAATATTTATTCCTATTTCTTCTTTGGTTTCACGAATCATAGCTTTTTTTACACTTTCATTTTTTTCTAAATGTCCAGATGCTGCTACGTCATATTTTCCACTTAATATTTCGGTATGATATCTTTTTTGAAGAAGTACTTGTTCGTTTTGATTTTTCTTTTTTGTTAAAATTAAGAATACAGCACAGTGGAGTTTGAATCTTTTTTTCATTTAATCTTTATTTATAATTGCTAAAATAACAATTAAAACTATTGCCACTACAATTCCAAAAATTAAAATATTTAGTACATCTTGAGACATGTATTGAAGAAGGAAATCTTGAATAGTTGTCCATAATTCTTTAAAAAAATCGATTATAGGGTCGAAGAATATCATTATATCATCCCATACATTTAATATCATAAAATCACTTTCTTTCTTTAACATTATAATATATACTTGCAAAAGTAGCAATAATTTGTTAATATACTTATGCATGGCGGAATTGGTGAAGTGGTTAACACACCGGATTGTGGCTCCGGCACGCATGGGTTCGACCCCCATATTTCGCCCCATGTTGAAAAAAAGTCGAAAGACTTCAAGATAGAAATCGGTTCTTAGGAATCGATTTTTTGGTGTGCCGTGCATGGCATATATCTTGTTGGTGAAAGTCCAATACACGCGTAGAAGAGTTAGGGAAGCACAAAGCATCAATCGTGAGATTTGGGGCTAAAGGAAGTGTGAAACAAAATCGAGGGCTAACGAACAGAAACTTATTATAAGGCTGCATAAACGGATAAGGTTGCCAAACAAACTAAAGTCCAAAATGGATCGGCTACAATAAATTAGACAGAAAAGATAAGGACAATGTATAATAAAGATTGAAAGGAAAGGAACAATGAAAGAAAGAAGAGAAAGAAGAAAT
>CALVPL010000052.1 GCA_944351315.1 uncultured Bacilli bacterium
GGATAAAAACTGTTGTTCGCTTAGAAACTTGACATCTGATTCGGTGAATGATAGACTTATAAAGAAAAGTTTTATATTTAGGTAAATATTATATGCAAAAGTTGAAAAAATGAATACATTTATAGTGAGCACAGGAAAACAAGAAAGGAGTGAAAAAATGAATCAAGCTGATTTTCCCATGTTAAAAGAAGATTTAATTTATTTGGATAATGGAGCTACGACATTAAAACCAAAATGTGTTATCGATAAAATAACAGAATATTATGAAAGGTATTCTGCTAATGCCCATCGTGGCGATTATGATATTTCTTTTAAGGTAGATCAAGAATATGAAAAAGCAAGAGAAATTGTGAGAAATTTTATCAATGCGAGATATAGAGAAGAAGTTGTTTTTACTAGTGGATCGACAGAATCTTTAAATATGATTGCCAATGGTTTTTTTGGCAAATATTTAGAAGCTGGAGATGAAGTGATACTTTCTCAAAGTGAACATGCTTCTAACGTTTTACCTTGGTTTCGACTTGCTAAGGAAAAAGGAGTAGTCATTCGTTATATTCCATTAGATGAATCGCATTATGTTACTTTAGATAATTTAAAGAAAGTGGTAACACCAAATACAAAAGTAATTGCGTTAGCTAGTATTACAAATGTAATTGGTGATGAACGTCCAATGAAAGAAATTTGTGAGTTTGCTCATCAAAATAATATTTTTGTTGTGATGGATGGGGCTCAAAGTGTACCTCATCGTAAAACCGATGTTCAAGATTTGGATGTGGATTTCTTAGCTTTTTCTGGTCATAAAATGTGTGGACCAACTGGTATAGGTGTCTTATATGGAAAAAAAGAACTTCTAGAAGAAATGGAACCTCAAAATCTTGGTGGAGGAATGAATGAGTCTTTTGATAGTCCAAATGAAGTGTATCTAAAAGAACTTCCAACGCGGTTAGAAGCAGGTACACCTAATATTGCTGGAGCTTTAGGCTTGGGGGCTGCAATTACTTATTTAGAAAATATTGGCATGGAAAAAATTGAAGCCTACGAAAAGAAACTTCGAAAATATGCACTTGAAAAACTTGTTTCAATTCCACATTTAGATATCCTAAATATTGAATCGGATAGTGGAATAATATCCTTTAATGTGGAGGGTGTTTTTAGTCAAGATGTTGCTTATTATTTAAATAAATATAAAGTGTGTGTTCGTGCTGGAAATCACTGTGCTAAAATTCTTAAACAAGAAACTGGTGTTCAAAATAGTTTACGAGTAAGCCTTTATTTTTATAATACAGAACAAGATATTGATGATTTAGTTGAATTATTAAGTAATAAAGAAAAAATAGTTGAGGAAATGATATAAAATGAATAATCGTGAAATTATAATGGAACACTACACCTCTTCCCCCTATAAAAAAGAACTTGTACTTTCAGATTATCAAAAAGTAGAAGTACAAAGTAGTCAGTGTGTTGATCATCTATTTCTATATATAAAAATTGAAAACTCTAAAATTTCAGATGCATATTTTAATGGGGAAGCTTGTGCGATTGCCACTTCTTCTTGTTCCATTCTTATTGAAAATGTTTTAAACAAAACTCTTGAAGAAGCAAAAATTAACATTGAAGAATTTGAAAAAATGATTCATGATGAACCTTATGATGAAGAGATTTTAAAAAATGCAACGGTTTTTAAAGATATTATTCATCAAGGAAACCGCAAATCCTGTGCTTATCTTCCTTATCAAGGTTTGAAACAAATATTAGAAGATGAAAGGTAACTTTTGTCTTTTTTGTCCTTTTAAAGCATAAAATAATATAGGTGGTAAAAAATGAATTTATCGGATTTACAACGAAAAGATATTATCAATATAGAAACTGGTAAAAAAATGGGAAAAATTATCGATGCTCAAATGAATGAAAAAGGAATGATTGAATTTTTTATTGTTATGGATCATAAATTTTGGCGATTTTGGAAATCTAGTGGTGAGATCAATGTTACAATAGAGCAAATTAAAAAGATTGGAACAGATGTTATTTTAGTAAATCAAATTTAAATATTTGGCTTAAAGAAGGACTAAAAAGTGCTTCTTTTATTGTTTTTTTTCTTATTTTCGTTTATACTTAGTTTATGTAATATAGAAGAGAGTGGGGTTTATGAACGTCCAGATTGTTCTAACAAGTTATCTTTTAAAATTTATGTTTGGAGAAAATCCTTTTCAAGATCCTTTTTTACTTTCTAGGGAAGTGATTAAAAAAGCCTATAATGAAGGTTTGTATTTTATTTCTAATGAAAGAACTGTCGATGCCTTTTTAAAAGAACGGGAAAATGAACGTTTTGGTAACTTATTTGTTTTTGCTGGTATTCCTAGTTTTGAAGATATTTGCTTGAATTTGTCTGCTCTTCCTAAACTTTACGCGATCAAAATTTCTTTACCTTATGAAGAACTTATTGATTTTACACTTTTGATGGATCAAGGAGATATGATCTTATGTAAAAATAATGTTCAAATAAAAAAAGAATATTTAGAAAAAGTTCTTTTAGATCTTTCTTTAGAAAAGAATAAATTGCTTTATCAATTAGAAAGTGAGAAACCTTTAGAGATTGATTTAAATGAGGCTTTAACTTTTCTTGTTCATAATGTAAAAAATTATCATTTTGCGATTTCTAATAAACTACATTTTTTAGAAGAAGAATTAAATGATTTTTTACAGACTGAAGAAGGAATGAAAAAAATGGAAGATGAAGAAAATTTGCAAATTGTCAAAGAAATTTATGAAGAATTAGTTTAAGGAGAAGAAGAGATTTTTTCTCATGCAAGAGCTGCAACCATACCTTCTCATAATTCTTCTGAAGCAATTTTTGATGAACCAGAGGAATTGATTCAATTGTGTCAATGAACGAATTTCTTAAGAATTTATTCAAGTTTTAGAAAAGACAAATTATTATACGAGAAAAAGAAAACCTTAATCTTTTTGGGTATTCATGATATAATGACGTTGGGATATTTATGAAAAAAAAGGAAATATTTATTATTTTATTTTTATTTGCTTTAGATCAAGGTGTAAAGTTTTTTATGGAAAGTATTCTCCAAAATGGAAGTATAGAAATTATTCCGAGTTTTTTTAGTTTAATATGGGTTAAAAATACCGGAGCTGCTTGGAGTTTTTTTGAAAACCAAACGATTTTTTTGATTGTCATTAGTTGTCTTTGTTTGATTTTTTTAAGTGTTGTAAAAAATACTATTCAAGACAGTGCTTGGAAATTTTGGGGAACATTGCTTTTATATGCTGGAATCATGGGAAATTTGCTTGATCGAATTGTTTTTGGTTATGTAAAAGATTATTTAAGTTTTACTTTATTGCATTATCATTTTCCAGTTTTTAATTTAGCTGATACTTTTATTGTTATCGGGGCCTGTTTGTTTGTGATCGCGGTTTTAAAGGAGGAGAGTAGTCATGGAGAAAATCATAGTATTAGAAGAAGAAACTAAACGAATTGATAAATATTTAAGTGAAAAATTAGATTATTCAAGAGCTTATGTTCAAAAGTTGTTAGATGAAGATTTGATTCAAGTGAATGATAAAACGGTTAAAGCTTCTTATAAAGTTGTTTTAAATGATGTGATTACTATTTTAGGAAATCTTGATGAAGATATGGATATTATCCCGGAAAATATTCCTTTAGATATCGTTTATGAAGATGATGATGTCTTACTCATTAATAAGCCTTCTGGAATGGTAGTTCATCCAGGAAGTGGAAATTATCATCATACTTTAGTAAATGCCTTACTTTACTATACAAAAAATTTAAGTGATTGTAATGGTTCTATTAGACCGGGAATTGTTCATCGTATCGATAAAGATACTTCTGGATTGATTTTGGTAGCTAAAAATAATCAAGCTCATGCTCTTTTAGCAGAGGATTTTGCTCATAAAAGAGTGAAAAGAAAATATATTGCGTTAGTAAAAGGAATTTTAAAACATAATCATATTACGATTGATGCTCCAATCGGTAGAGATCCTTTAAATCGAAAGAAAATGACTGTTACCGATAGCAATAGTAAAAATGCGATTACACATGTTCATGTTTTAAAAAGATATAAGGCTCATACTTTAGTAGAATGTGAGTTAGAAACCGGAAGAACTCATCAAATTCGTGTTCATATGGCTTATATTGGTTATCCAATATACAATGATCCGGTATACTGTTCTCAAAAAGCTAGTGAATTTGGTCAATTTTTACATTCTAGTGAAATTTCATTTGTTCAACCAATTACTAAACAAGCCTTACATTTTACCTGTCCACTTCCTAAAGAGTTTCAAGATGAGTTAGAGAAGTTGGATCAAGAACTTATAGAAGAAAAAGGAGAATAAAGAAAGAGTGAAAAGAAAATAAGGTGCTTCTAAAATATGGAAGGTATTATTTTCTTTTTTTAAGGCTAAAATTAGAAAAAGACTATAACAAGTTAAAAAGAAAGAAGAGCAAACGGTTAAAAAAACTTCTTCAAAATGAAAGCCGAAAATTAGAGTAGATAAAATAAAGACACCATTAGAAAAAACTAAAAATAAAAGATCGTTTAAATCTTCTTTCATTAAAAAAGTTTTGGTGATTGGAATACCAATTAGAAATAAGGTAATAAGAAGAATTATAATTAAAAAAGCCATTTGTTCACCTTCTTTACTAATTGTATGTTTTAAGGTATAATAATATGTATGGAGGGTGTATTTTATGGCTGTAACCATGGATAAAAAAGATGAAATGATTATGCGTTTAGTGCATTATTTTATTACAGAAGAAAACTATAGTCCAATTGTTGTCAATGGTGTGAAAGATGAAATTTGGCTTCAAAATCAAGAAGGACCATATAAAATCATTCGCATTAATGCAAATTATATACATAATAAAGAACAATATGAATTTGATTTAGCAAAACTTAGAAATGTCATGCGGCAAGTAAAAAGAAAAACTTTATCTTGGTCAATGAATGCTTTAAATATTTTGTTAGATGTTAATGAAGATGTTGTTTTAGATGAACAAAAAAATATTGCATCGGTTGCTTTAAGGATAGGTTCTTTAATTAAAGCAAAACCCGTTTTAGATATTTTTCCAGATATTAATCATAAAATGCTTTTAAATGAAAAAGGGATTGATTTAATGATTGATGTAACCAATGATATCAATCAAAAAACTGATCGTGAAAATAAAGTTTATGAAAGTATTTTTCGACCTAAAAAAATTGTGGTTACTAATCTTTTAATTGCTGTAAATGTACTTGTGTTTTTTATTGTTTTTGTTTTATCCGGTGCTAATTTATCTGCATTAAATTTGTTGCGATATGGAGGTATTAATGCTACATTAGTCCAAAATGGAGAAATTTGGCGATTAATTACCGGGGGCTTTTTACACGGCGGAATTTTACATTTGCTTTTTAATATGTATTCTTTATATATTATTGGAACTCAAATTGAGAATTTTGTGGGTAAATGGAAGTTTCTAGCTATTTATTTTGCAAGTATGATTTCAGCAAGTTTAATGAGTTGTGTTATTAATGATAGTGTTGTCAGTGTCGGAGCTTCGGGAGCAATATTTGGTTTATTAGGAGCTATGGTTTATTTTGGATACCATTATCGTTTATATTTAGGAAGTGTGTTACGAAATCAAATTATTCCATTAATTTTATTAAACTTACTTTTTGGATTTATGGTTAGTGGAGTAGATAATGCAGCTCATCTTGGTGGACTTATTGGTGGACTATTAATTTCTATGGCTTTAGGGGTTCAAAAAAGAGAAGGAAAACAAGATCGTATCAATGGAATTATTACTTTTTGTATTTATATTGCCTTTTTAGTTTATTTATTATTTTGGAGATAAGTAAAAAATCCCGCCAACCCACTTGATGGGGGGATAGTATTGTGATAAAATTACTATGGAGAATCATAGTAATTTTTTTGTAAAAGAAATATGATTCGGATGCTTGGATTGAGTTGTTTTAATATCTGTATAGAAGGATTTTAAAAAGGATGATGTCTTGCATGAGAGGATAGATCATATGAAAAAAGGGTTTACATTGATAGAACTTTTAGCAGTCATCGCGATCATGGCTATTATTTTGTTGATTGCTGTACCTGTATATAACGGGGTTCAAACAAGTGTTAAAGAAAGTATATATCATTCTAAAATAGAAGAAGTTTTAGCAAAAGCTGAAGGATATGCAAGTGAAA
>CALVPL010000053.1 GCA_944351315.1 uncultured Bacilli bacterium
CGTGATGGATGACGAAGTTTTCTTAAAGCTTTTGCTTCAATTTGTCTTATTCTTTCGCGAGTAACATTAAATCTTTTTCCAACTTCCTCTAATGTATGGCTTGTTCCATCAATAAGTCCAAAACGTAATTCTAAAACTTCTTGTTCTCTTTCTTGTAAAGTTTCTAAAACAGCTTTAATTTCTTCTTTTAAAATCTCATTTGTTGCATATTCTTCTGGTGTCATGGCATTGACATCTTTTACAAAATCGCCTAAATGAGAATCGTCTTCTTCACCAATTGGTGTTTCTAATGAAACTGGATCTTGACTAATTTTAATGACATCTCTTACTTTTTCAACACTGATACCCATTTTTTTAGCGATTTCTTCTTCGGAAGGTTCTCTATTTAATTCAAGGGTAAGTTGTCTTTGAATACGAGCCATTTTATTGATTGTTTCTACCATATGAACTGGAACACGAATTGTTCTTGCTTGATCGGCCAATGCTCTTGTTATGGCTTGACGAATCCACCAAGTAGCGTAGGTAGAAAATTTGTACCCTTTATCGTAATCGAATTTGTCAACGGCTTTCATAAGGCCAATATTTCCTTCTTGGATTAAATCTAGGAATAATAAGCCTCGACCAACATATCTTTTCGCGATAGAAACTACTAAACGCAAGTTGGATTCAGCTAAACGATTTTTGGCTTCTTCATCGCCATTAGCTACACGAATAGAAAGATCCATTTCTTCTTCAGGAGTTAATAAGGAAATACGACCGATTTCTTTTAAGTACATTCTTACTGGATCGTTGATGTTTATGTCTTTAGTGATTTCGGCATCATTTAAAATGCCTGTTCCACCTTCGTCAGCTTTTGCTTCATCATCTTCACCAACTATTTCAATATTATTTTCCATTAAAGTATTATATAAATCATCCAATGAATCGTTATCTACTTCTAATCCTTTTAAAGACTCAGCAATTTCTTCAAATGTTACAAATCCTTTTTCTGTTCCTTTTTTTACTAATTCGTTTTTACGTTCGTCAAACGATTTAATTTCCTTAACTTTTTTAACACCACTTTTTGCCTTTGCTGGGGCCTTATCTAATAATTCAATATGTAAATCTTCAATTTCTTTTTGAAATTTTATAACCTCTTCTTCACTTACTTTGCATTCTTTTGTAATTTCAACTACATCTTGTATTAAAATATACCCATCTACTTTTCCTTTTTCAATCAACTCGTTTTTTTTCATTTCAAACTTAGTCATTCTTTCACACTTCTTTCTTTTCTTAATTCTTGTATTTTTTTCATCAAATCAACAATTTTCATACCAATACGTTCTTTTTCATTGATATCTTGCATTTTCTTTTGCTCAACTTTCATTTTTTTTAATTCATTTTCCCACATAATTTCTTTAATGTTATTTACATAATCTTTAATACTAGTATCTTCAATATCAGGTTCTTTTATACTTTTTATGATCGCGTAAATCTCATCTTTTAAAGGACTTACTTCAGCATAGGAAAGAAAATCGGCTACTGTAATTTTCTTATGTTCATCGGCATAGTAGATAATCTCGTTAGCGATTTTACGATAATTTTCTTCTTCGAAATACCCTAGCTGTGTCTGATAAATTTTGATGTATTTTACATCGTTCATCATCCCATATAATAGTTGTTCAGCACTTTGCTCATAACGACTTTTTTTTGCTTTTTTTGGAGCTTTTTGAACTACTATTTGAGGAGATGAATCTACTTTTAATTCTTGTTTTAAGACTTCATAGGATAATTGATAGTCTGAAACAAGTTTGTTTAAAGTAATATCTATAGTTATTGGATCAGCATTTTTTAAGGAATCCAGGATGCTTCGAACATAAGAGGCCAAGTTTTCCGTGTCCCGTAAATCTTTATTTTCTTTTAAATATTCATATTGAAATTCCATAAAAGACATGGGATGACGAAGCAAGTTTTCCATGGCTTCTTTTTTATATGTCAATATGTATTCATCGGGATCTTTTTTTCCACTTAACCTAATTACATTTACTTGGATACCTGATTCTTGTAAAAGCTTACCGACACTCATAGTTGCTAAGGCTCCAGCATTGTCGTTATCCAGCATTAAAATAACTGGAACATGAAGTTTAAAAATTAAATCGATTTGTTCTTTGGTAAGACTCGTTCCCATTAAAGCGATTGTATTTTTAAACCCATTTACGTACATTCTAATCGCGTCCATGTTGCCTTCCACTATAATTAATTTTTTTTCTAGTCGCACAGCATCTTTAGCACGATGATAATTAAATAGTACATTGCCCTTTTTAAAAATAAGAGTTTCTTTACTATTTAAATATTTTGGCGATTGATCTTTTTTATAAACCCGACCGGTAAAGGCAACAACTTTTCCTTCTGGATTATGGATAGGAAATAAAATACGATCTGAAAACACATCGTAATATTCTAAATTTTTTTGATTTACTAATCCGAGTTTTTCCATTTCCGATGGTGAAATATTTTTTTTATCTAAAAAATCTCTAAGTTGATTGTTGGAAAAAGAAAGACCAATATCAAAATCTTTCATCATTTGTTCGTCAAGGCCACGATTTTTTAAATACTCTTTTGCTTCTTTACCTGGCTTAGTATTTAAATTGTTTTGATAAAAAAGCATTGCCAAATTCATGGTGTCATATTCTTTTGTAAATTTTTCAGTCTTTTTATAAGTAGTAGCAACTTGAATGGATATTCCGACTTTTGAGGCGACTTTTTGAATTGCTTCAGCAAAACTTATGTTTTCATAATCACTAACAAATTTAAACACATTGCCCGCGGCACCACAAGAAAAGCATTTAAACATTTGTTTTTCTCTTGATACACTCATACTTGGTGAGTGGTCTTGATGAAAAGGACAAACTCCAAAAAAGTTTTTTCCTTTTTGAGTAAGTGGAATGTAATCACTAATAATTTCCACGATGTCCGCTTGCTCGCGAATTTTAGCCACTTCTTCTGGTGCAATTAAAGACATATACACTCCTCCCTAAATATATATATTCCCCCTAAAATTGAATTTTCCTTTTTTTAAAGCCAAAAAAAATGCCAAAATCGACATTTTTTCTCTAAATTGACGCTTTTTTGACACTTTTCGCATATACTATAAAATGGCCTTCTTTTTGATATATATAGGTCTTAAAAGAAAACAGAGGACTTGAAATACGGCTAAAATAAGATAAGAACTGTTTTCAAAATGCCAAAAATGATAACAAAAAGCAAGGATACTTCCAAGAAAAATTCCATAGAACATCAGCCCTTTTTTGGAAACTGGTGAGTATTCATTAATCGGAGAAAGGAAGATCGCCATAAACCAAACATGACTATTTAAAAGATTTAAAAAGTAATTTCCTGTAGGAAAGATTATTTCTAACAAAAATAAAATTATTGCATAGCTAGTTAAAATCGCGATTGGTATTTCTTTTTTATAATAGATTTGATAGCTAAAGAAAGCATAGCAACATATTAAAAGCAAGATGGAGGTTGTTCCAAAATTTCCCACTGCTCTCCCTAAGAAAACATCTAATATACCGTATAAATATGGTGTCGCGACTTCAATCGCGTTTTCGTATGGAACATGAAAAAGAAAACCTGTTAAGATTAATAATAATTTAAAAAAAAGTATTCTATAAACAAAGACTCGAAGGCGAATATATTTTAAAGCAAAATAAAGAACAACTAAGAGGATATATAGCCAGATTGGAAAGTTTACGGGAGTTATAAGCCCCAGTAAAATTCCTTCATACAAATGCTTGGTTAAAGGTTGTTTTTTCAAAAAATTATACAGCATTCGACCTAGGATTGCTACTGCTAAGAACACTATAGGTTTACTCGCCTCTATTAAATTCATTTTTCCCATGAAAACATAGGTCAAACCATTTTTATAAAAGCCATACATTGCCAAGGCAATTAATAGACCGTAAAAAATATAGGTACTTTTTTTGTTTTGTTTTTCATAGTGCATGGCAATAGGCATACTTTTTCCTCCTTATAAAAATTTTTCAATATCAATATAGCTTGGGCAAATAAAGGTACATAGTCCACAGTGAATGCATTTTGAAGAAGCTTCTTTTTGCTTTTTATTCACCGATAAGTAGGGATTGCATTTAAGCGGACATATTTCGTTACATTTTCCACAGTGAACACATGGTTTTGTTTTATAATGAAGAGGGTTCATAAAATATAAAACACGAATTTCTGGTGTTAATATAACCTCTTTTACATCGGCTGTTTCTCGGTGCATCAAACCATTTATATAAAAGTTGTATTCAGCGGTTTTAAAGTGAATGTGCTCTTTTAAAATTTCTTTTAAACTCGTGCCAATTTTTACTTCAAACACTTGAGGATTTTCTATAGCATTTCCAGTGATAGTTAAAAGAATTGTATCTCTTTTGCGATCACGAATGGTATTTAGATAAAGCTCATAGACTTCCTCAGGTCTTAGTAAAACACTATCTTCTGGAAGATGAAGGTAACTTTTTAAGATTACTTCATGGCCAATTGGATAATAATCTGGCAAAATTTGAATGGATATTTTGGGATATGTTCCGAGATATTTTGAAAAAGCTTCAATGCTTTCACGATCGTTTTCTTTTAAATATAAGAGAACTTCATTCATTTGAAAAGTTTCTCGAAGAAGATCTAACATTTCTAAAATTTCTTGACTTTTTAGTTTATTTAAAAAAGTTCTTGTCGCTGCATAAGGTTCGTCTTCTATCCCGTTTAAAATAAGAGTTTTTTGGTTTTTAAATTTTGACCAATCAAAATCTGGAAAGTTTTTTATTTGACTTTGAAAATTGGTTCGAATACTCATTGTTGTAAATTCTTTTACACCATTATAGGAATCTTCTTCACGATAGTCATTTTGAATTTTTAAAAATAAACCTTGACTATTTTGCAAAAAGCCAACAATTTTCCCACTTACTGGACTATATTGTTTTTTTCCTTGCCATGAATAAAGTAAATCCCCTTTTTTTACTTTTTTATAATCTATATTTTGGCGAATTTCTTCATCAATAGGTAAATAGATATATTCCGGTTCTAAAAAAGAAGTAATTCGACTACTTACTTTTATTAAAGGATCTTTCGCAAGAGTAACTAATTTCTTCATCCACATCACGCCTATACTCATTATACAAAAAAATAAGTTGCTTGAAAAGAAATTTTCAAAACAAAAAAAGAAAACTATTTAATCATTAAGAAAAAATAGTTTTCTCCATTAATTAACACAAAAGCAACTGCTTTTGTGATTAAAATATATCATATATTTTGATAAAAATCAAGCGGAATTTATCAATTTGTGAAACTTTTTGTGAAACTTTAGTCCATGCTTCTTTTTCTTATGACAAAAACAGCTTTTTTGTAGCTGTTTTATAAATGCTTTTCAAAATCTTTAAATTCACTATTGGTTTCTAGATTTGTATCTTCTAAAGCTTCTAGTAATTTTTTTTGTTCTCTTGTAATCTTAGTTGGAATCATTACTTTAATTACAACGTACATATCTCCTTTACGAGAAGAGTTTGGAATTTTTAAACCTTTTCCTTTTAATTTATATTTTGTACCATTTTGGGTTCCAGCTTTTATATCCATCATAACATTTCCGTATATGGTTGGAATTTCTTTTTTTGTTCCTAAAATTGCATCAGTTATGGTAATTGGCAGTTCAATGGTTAAATCTTCATTGTCTCGTTGATAGAAATTGCTTTCTTTGACATGAATTTCAAAATAAATATCCCCATTCGGTCCTCCATTTACTCCAGCTTCTCCTTTGCCACTTATGCGAAGTTGATGTCCTGTATTTACACCTTCTGGAATATGAATGGAAATGGTTTTTTTCTTTCTTTCTTGACCGGTACCATCACAATTTTTACAAACTGTTTTAAAGCTTTTTCCTTTACCGTGGCATTTAGGACACGCTGTTCTACTTTGAATTACACCAAATAAACTTCTCTGCTCTGTTACAACATAACCAGATCCATGACAGTAACTACAAGTCGTTTCATCAAAACCACCTTTACCACCACAATTTTCACAAATATCATTTAAAGTAAGGTCGATATCTTTGTCGACACCAAATGCGGCTTCTTCAAAAGTTAAATCTAAACGGACTAATGTATCTCTTCCCTTACGAGCTCGAGTAGAATTGGCTGTTCTAGCTCCACCCCCAAAAAAATCACTAAAACCGCCAAAACCACCGACGTCTCCAAATACACTTCTTAAAATATCGTTTAAATCAATATCGCCTGGATCAAAACCACCGAAACCTGATGCACCAGTGCCATCAAATGCCGCTGAACCAAATTGATCATATTGTTTTCTTTTATTTTCATCGGATAAAACGGCATAAGCTTCCCCGATTTCTTTAAATTTAGCTTCATCGCCGGTTTCTTTATTATCTGGGTGATATTTTTTAGCAAGTTTTCTAAAAGCGGATTTTATATCGGCTTGAGAAGCATTTTTATCTACACCTAACACCTCATAGTAATCTTTTTTATTCATTTAACTCACCACCTTCATTTATGATTTCTTTTAACTCTTTTAAACAATCGGTGATAAAAGCAAAAGCTTTTTCAAATGGCTCATCGCCTGTTAAATCAATATCAACAATTTTTAAAATATCTAAGACTTCTTTACTAGAGCCACTTTTCAAAAATTCGATATATTTTTCTACAAAACCTTCTTTTTCATCCATAATATCTTTTACTATACAAATTGCTGAGATTAGACCGGTTGCATATTTATATACATAAAATGGACTATAAAAATGAGAAATACGCATCCATTCATAACGAATCTCAGGATCAATGATTACAGAATCTTTAAAGTACTCTTGATTTAATTTGTAATAAGTACTACTAAATTCCTCTTCAGTTAGAGATTCTTTATTTTGACACTTCTTGCTCATAATACTTTCGAATTCGGCAAACATTGTCTGACGATAGATGGTTGCTTTTACTTTATCTAAAAATTCACATAGAAAATACATTTTTTCTTTTTTCGATTTGGCATTTTTCAAAAAATAGAAAGAAAGTAAAGTTTCATTCACTGTTGAGGCAATCTCGGCTACGAAAATATCATAACCGGAATATTCAAAAGAGTTGTTTTCTTTAGAATATGTGGAATGGACTGCATGTCCTAGTTCATGAGCTAAGGTACTTACTGAATCGTATGTACCATTAAAGTTTAACAAAACATAACTTGGTGAATCATAACATCCCCAATGATATGCTCCATTGTGTTTATATTCATTTGGGTAGAAATCTACTGCATGACTATCAAAAACGCCTTGGAATTTTTTTAGATATTCTTCTTTTAAAGGTTTTAAAGTTTCTTTTACAATTTTAATTGCTTCTTCTTTAGTAAACTCTTTTTGATCTAATTCAACAATTGGCACATAAGTATCATACAAATGATATTCTTTATTGTTTAACATTTTAGCTTTGATTTTTTGATATTCTACATTCACATCCATGTATTTATGAACATTCTTGATTAAATTATCATAAACCTTTGGAGAAATGTTGCTTTTATCTAAGGCCATTGCAAGTGCACTTTCGTATCCTCGAATATCTCTTAAAAACTCCAATTCTTGATAGTTTCCTTTTAAAAGGTTTGCAAAAGTATTTTTGTGTTGTTCATAATAATTATAGAAAGTGTGAAAAGCTCTTCTTCGAATGTTTTGACTTGGATTTTCTAAAAATAAATTCCAATTATATTGAGTTAGACCTTCTTTTCTTCCATCATCTAATAATACACTTTCAAAAACTGCATCGGTTGTATCTAATGCTGTAAAAGCTTCATCGGGAGTTCCAAAAGCATTTAAAGCTTTCGTAATAATTTTTTCTTCTTTTTCCGATAAAATATGTTTTTTCTGGCGATACAATCTTTCGAAAGAAAGTTTATACGGTTTTAGAAATTCATCCTCTTCAATCCAAGGCAAAATATCTTCTAAGTTCTTTTGCATAAATTCACTTACAATAAAAGATTCACCATCGGAAATAGTATTTAAAAGTTGTTCCATTTCTAATTTATGGGATAAAGAAGTTGAATTTGAAGTATCTTCATCAAATTTTAAATACGTATAAATATATAAAAGTTCTGTAATCCGTGATTCTTTTTCAGATGTTTTTAAAAAGGTTTTTAAGGATTCTTTATCGTCTAAAATATGTCCTTTCATTTCAACAATTCGTTTGTTTATTTCTTTTGCTTCTTGGATTTTTTTTCGATACTCTTCTTCATTTTTTATTATGACAGTTAAATCCCAACAATCTTGTTTGTTTTGTTCACTTCGTTTTTTTAGCTTTTCCATATATTCCTCTTTCATAAACTTAGAGAAAAGCTCTAGGGATCTAGAACTTTTCTTTTTTTCTTTTATTTTTCTTCGTAAGAAGCTTCTTCAACACCGTCGTCATTTTTCTTTTCTTCATTTGGTTCTTGATTTGGAGTTTCGGTGTTTGCTGTTTGATTGTTTTTAGCTGCTTCTTCATAAACTTTAGTTGCAAGACGCATAGCTACTTCATTTAAACTTTCAGTTTTCTTTTTGATGTCATCAACATCATTTTTCTCCATAGCATCTTTTAATTCTTTAATTTTGCTTTCGGCTTCTTCTTTATCTTTTTTATCTACTTTATCTCCTAAGTCTTTAATCGCTTTTTCAGTAGAGAAGATCATAGCATCCGCATCATTTTTTGCATTTACTTCTTCTTTACGTTTTTCATCAGCTTCTTTATTTGCCTCAGCTTCTTTCATCATTTTATCGATTTCTTCATCACTTAAGTTTGTATTTGAAGAAATTGTAATAGATTGTTCTTTATTTGTTCCTAAATCTTTTGCTGTTACATGAACAATACCGTTTGCATCAATATCAAATTTTACTTCGATTTGAGGAACTCCTCTTGGTGCAGGTGGAATATTTGTTAATTGGAAGTTACCAAGGGTCTTATTATCTTGAGCCATTGGTCTTTCACCTTGTAAAACGTGAATGTCTACAGCAGGTTGGTTATCAGCAGCTGTACTAAATACTTGACTCTTACTTGTTGGAATGGTTGTATTTCTTGGAATTAATACAGTCATAACTCCACCTAAAGTTTCAAGTCCAAGAGATAATGGTGTTACATCTAGTAATACTAAATCATCCATTTCACCAGTTAAAACACCACCTTGAATTGCAGCACCCATAGCTACTACTTCATCTGGGTTTACACCTTTATGAGGTTCTTTACCAAGTTCTTTTTTAACTAATTCTTGAATATATGGAATACGAGTAGAACCACCAACTAAAATGACTTCATCAATATCGTTATTAGAAAGTTTTGCATCTTTTAAAGCTTTATGAACTGGATCTAAGGTTGAATCGAATAAATCACGACATAAATCTTCGAATTTTGCTTTTGATAAAGTTACATCTAAGTGAACTGGACCATCGCTGTTTTGAGAAATAAATGGTAAGTTGATTTGGGTGCTTGACATACCAGATAAATCTTTTTTTGCTTTTTCAGCAGCATCTTTAAGACGTTGCATTGCCATGGCATCTTTAGATAAATCAATACCGTTTTCTTTTTTGAATTCACTGACTAAGTAATCAATAATTCGTTGGTCAAAATCATCGCCACCTAATTTATTGTTACCAGCAGTTGATTTAACTTCGAAAACCCCATCTCCAAGTTCAAGAATCGAAACATCGAATGTTCCACCACCAAGGTCGTATACTAATACAGTTTGGTTTTTATCTTGTTTATCTAAACCATAAGCTAAAGCTGCGGCAGTTGGTTCGTTGATGATACGTTTAACATCTAAACCAG
>CALVPL010000054.1 GCA_944351315.1 uncultured Bacilli bacterium
GTGTGGAAAACTGGAGCTATATAAAAAAGAGTGATTCTTCTAGAATAAATAGGGTGGAACCACGGGCAATGCTCGTCCCTATGTATTTTAGAAGTTTTTTTGTTTTTAGAAAGAGGGAGATTATGGAAAGAATTACGATGGATGAATTAGTAAATTACTGTAAACAATATGGTTTTATTTTTCAAGGAAGTGAAATATATGGAGGATTATCTAATACTTGGGATTATGGTAGTTTAGGTGTAGAATTAAAGCAAAATATTCGAAAAGCTTGGTGGAAAAAATTTATTCAAGAAAATCCTTATAATTATGGTTTAGATTCAGCAATTTTGATGAATCCAGAAGTTTGGGTTGCAAGTGGTCATGTAACAAGCTTTTCAGATCCTTTAATTGACTGTAAAAGATGTAAAAGTCGTCATCGGGCAGATAAATTAATAGAAGAATTTACTGGTGGTGAGGAAACTGGAGATGGTTGGGAAAATGAAAAATTAGAAAAATATATTCAAGAAAATCATATCACTTGTCCGACTTGTGGTGCTAGTGATTTTACTCCTATCAGACAATTTAATTTGTTATTTGAAACACATCAAGGAGTTACGGAAGACACGAAAAGTAAAGTTTATTTACGAGGTGAAACTGCTCAAGGAATATTTGTGAATTTTTTAAATGTTCAAAGATCAATGCGAGCAAAAGTTCCGTTTGGAATTGGTCAAACCGGTAAATCTTTTCGTAATGAAATTACTCCTGGAAACTTTATTTTTCGAACTAGAGAATTTGAACAAATGGAATTGGAATTTTTTTGTAAACCAGATACAGATTTAGAATGGCATGGTTTTTGGAAAAATTCTTGTATGACTTTTTTAAAAGATTTAGGAATTCAAAAAGAAAATTTAAGATTTCGGGATCATAAAAAAGAAGAACTTTCTTTCTATAGTAAAGCCACTACGGATATTGAATACAATTATCCAATGGGTTGGGGTGAACTATGGGGAATTGCCGATCGAACTGATTATGATTTGCGGGTTCATATGGATCACTCGAATATGGATTTAAGATATTTGGATCCTGAAACCAACGAAAAATATTTACCTTATGTCATCGAGCCATCTGTTGGTTTAGATCGTCTTTTACTTGCGGTTTTATGTGATGCGTATCATAAGGAACTTTTAGATACGGAGGAAAGATTGGTATTAAAACTTCATCCTGCTTTAGCTCCTTATAAGGTTAGTATTTTGCCTTTAATTAAAAAAGTTCATGGTGAAAAAGCGATGGCAATTTATGGCGAGCTTGCTAAAGATTTTATGTGTAGTTATGATGACAGTGGTAGCATTGGTAAGAGATATCGCAGAAGTGATGCTGTTGGAACACCTTATGCTATTACCATTGATGATGAAACTTTACAGAATGATACAGTTACAGTAAGAGAGCGAGATACGATGAAACAGACAACGATGAGTATTTCTGATTTTAAAAAATTCTTAAAAGAGAAGATAGATTTTTAAGAAAAAGAAAGAAAAAGAGATAAATTCATTGAAAAAAAATATTCTTTTTGGTACAATGAAATGGTAAAAGAGTCGAAAGGAGAGTTTTTTAACATGGCACTTGGAAAATTAAAAAAGTTATTCAGTGATGAAGACGAAGATACAGGTTCTATGAGTGAAGATGAATTTTATAATGTCAGTGAAGATGAAGCTTTAAAAGAAGCGGATAAAACTGGTAATAAAATGATTTTGTTAGAACCAAGAGCATATTCTGAATCTCAACAAATCGCCGATCACTTAAAAAATAGAAATAGTGTGGTAGTAAATTTAAAGAGAGTTACATCTGCTCAAGCCAAGAGAATTATTGATTTTTTATCGGGGTGTATATATTCTATTGGCGGAACAATGCAAAAAATAGGAGTTGGAATTTATCTATGTACTCCTAAGAATGTAAATGTTCAAGGAAAAATTAGTGATGATAATGAAAAACAACCAAAAAATAATGATGAAGAAATAGATTGGTAAGAAGAGTTTTTATTAAAGAAGGTGGATCGTGAAGAAGTTTAGTACAAGTATTTATGGCTATAATAAAAGTGAAGTGAACTCTTTTGTTAATGATGTAGCTAATGAATACGAATCGATGTTAAATAATTTGAAAAAACGCGATGCTGAGATTACCGCCTTGAAAGAAAAACTTGTTCAATATCAAAATATGGAAAATACATTAAATCGAGCTTTATTAGTTGCCGAAGATGCTTCTAATCAAATTAAGCGAATGGCTAGAGATGAGTCAAAAGCGATCGTGGATGATGCGAAAAGAAATGCTTCAAGAATTGTAAACGAAGCTTTATTAAAAGCAGAAAAGTTAGAACAGGATGGAGAAACACTTAGACAAAGAATCGTTGCTTTTAAAAGACGTTTTAAAGCGATCGTTGAAACGGAACTGGATGCAATAGAACAAATTGATGAAGATTATTGAAGTTGTGTTACACAACTTTTTTTGTTTAGATGGGGGAGTTAGATGAAATTAATTGAAATAAAAGAATGGAATGATTTTAAAAAAATTGACAATTTAAAGGGGAATGACTATATATTTGTTAAAGTGTATCTTACAACTTTTAAAGGAATCATAGATGCAATTGATTTGCGAAATTTTTCGGGGACAATCGATTTATCTTTTGCCTATCCTCAGAAATTTTATAAAGTTACGGTTCGGACTTCAGATATCAAAAAGGTTCAAGGTTTATTTAAAAATGTTGGAAAAGCTCAAATTCTTATGAATCAAGATGTTTTTTTGAAAATTACTTATGATGTTAGAAAGAAACGGGTTTTAGTCGCGACTGAAAAGGATATTTTAGAAGCTGTTTTTAAATATCCTTTAGAAAATTTGGTGTTAGATTGTCAAAATGATATCGTGATTCGAAAGGATATAGATATACCGGCTACTTTTTCTATCGAAACAAATGGATTTATGTTTTTTTGGCCGAGAGAGCAAAAAATTAAAACTGAAAAGAATTGTAAAAATCCAATCTATTATGATCGATTGGTGAAAGCGAAAGAAATAAATGATTTAAAAGTATTGGAACAAATTACTGAGGGAGTAACGGTGGTTTTGTTTCAAAATGATTTTAAAGATTTTGCTTGTTCTTCTTTAGATTTAACACGTTTTCAAGGTGATTTATATCTTTTAGGAAATGGATTTTGTCTTTCGAAGGGAGTTATTTTGCAAAACCAAGAATCCTTGGGACTTATTTCTTTACTTCATCCTTATGCCAATCTTTTTGTGAAAGATTTAACTTTAGAAAATTTAGTTTTTCAAGGAAAAAATCCTCTTTATTGTGGAGGAATTCTTGGCACGAGAGCAAATCTTGGTATGCAAAGTCCAGAAGGGAAAATTTTTTTTCAAAATTGTGTTGTAAAAAATTGTGTGTTTCCTAAAGCTTTTTTAGAAAATCATGTGTTTTTGGGTAATGAAATGTTAGAAAGCCAAATGATAAATTGTTCTTTTTCTAATGTGTATGCTCAAAAGAAAGCTTTATATCAAACAAAAATAGAGTGGGATTATCCATTGAGTCTCAAAAGAAAATAAGTCTTATATGACTTATTTTTTTAGGTTACTTTTTTATTTTTGATAAATTCTTTTAGGATTTTTGTTAAAGCTCTTTTTTCGATTCGGGAAACATAACTTCTAGAAATGTGCATTTCTTGAGCAATATCTTTTTGGGTTTGTTCTTTTTTATTCATAAGGCCATAGCGTTTTGCGATGATTTCTTTTTCTCTTCTTGAGAGGAGTTTTAAATAATCGTTTACTAAGATCATATCTTCTTTAGTTTGTAAGGAATTGGCAAAATCTTCTTTATTGTCTTTTATTACTTCAATTAAACAAATTTCGTTGCCATCTTTATCCATTCCAATTGAGTCGTTTAAACTGATGTTTTTTATACTTTCGCCTTTTACACTTCGAAAATACATTAAAATTTCATTTTGAATACATTTAGCTATGTAGGTTGTCAGCTTTATATTTTTGCTTAAATCGTAAGAGTCTACTCCTTTAATTAAACCGATGGTGCCAATACTGATAAGATCGTCTGTATCTTCGGCATTGGTTTCAAATTTTTTCACAATATGAGCGACTAATCTAAGATTATGTTCAATGAGTTTGTTGCGGGCTTCTTCATCGCCTTTTTGCATCTTTTCTAAACATTCTTTTTCCTCTATTTCGTTTAAAGGTTCAGGGAATACTTTATTGGAATAACTTCCTGTAAAAAATATCATTTGTTCTAATAAAGATAATAAAAACATAAATCACTTCCTTGGTATATTTTATTTTAAAGAAAGTAAAATATGTGCTCTGGTGCTCCTTTTTTTTCCTAAAAGAACATGATATACTAATATATGAAAAGAGGAGTGTTATGGAAGTATTTCGACCAGATGTTTATCAAAAAAGTATATATGATATTGACTATATGAAATTAAAAAATAATGGTATAAGATGCCTTTTATTTGATTTAGATAATACCTTGGCTCCACTAGATGTTACAGTTCCAGACAAAAAACTTCAAGACTTTTTTCATTATTTAGA
>CALVPL010000055.1 GCA_944351315.1 uncultured Bacilli bacterium
TTTTTTTCAAAATTAATGGGATTCTTGATATAATAATGAAAGAAAGAGTGATGGAATGAAAAAGATAATTTTAGTGGATGGAAACAATTTGATTTTTAGAAGTTATTATGCAACAGCTTATTCAGGAAATCTTCTTAAAAATTCTAAAGGATTTCCAACTAATGCTTTATATGGATTTATTGGGATGATGCATAAAATTTTAGAAGAAGAAAAACCAGAGTATATTGCTGTAGCTTTTGATATAGGGAAAAACTTTCGAAAAGAAAAATATTCTTTTTATAAAGAAGGAAGAAAAAAAACACCAGATGAATTACATATGCAAGAACCTTATGCCAGAAAGATTTTAAAAGCTATGGGAATTCCTTATTTTGAACTTGCTCCATATGAAGCAGATGATATCATTGGAACTTTTGCTAGAATGGTTGAAGAAGATCCAGATTTTATTGGAACTATTGTTTCTTCTGATCGAGATTTATTACAACTTGTAAGTCCTCAACTGGAAATGAAATTGTTAAAACAAAAAGATTATATTCGTTATAATGTAGAAAGTTTTCAAAAGGATTATGGTATTGATCCCATTAAAATTATTGATTTAAAAGCTTTAGCTGGAGATGCTTCAGATAATATTCCGGGAGTTCGAGGAATTGGTGAGAAAACTGCTTTATCTCTTTTACAAAAGTATGGATCTTTAGAAGGAATTTATGAACATATTGATGAAATTAAAGGAAAGACCAAAGAAAAGTTGGAAGTAGATAAAGAAAATGCTTTTATGAGTAAAGAAATCGCGACCATTTTTAAAGAGGTTCCTTTAGAAGTTCATGATTTGGAAGATATTAAATATACAAAAGAAAATACGGATGAATTGTATGCTATTTATGAAGAATTGGAATTTTATTCTTATATGAAAGGTTTAAAACAAGAACGTATTGAAATTAATACTCAGTATAAAGAAATTCATGATGTTTCAGAAATTAAAGAAAGTGATGAGTATGCTTTTTATCTTGAACTTGATGGAGCAAATTATCATATGAGTTCTATTTTAGGAATGTCTTTAGCTTGTCAGGATGAATCTTATTTTGTTTCTAAAGATCTTATTCGAGATGTATTAGAAAAAATTAAGGGAAAAGTTTTATATACTTTTGATTGGAAAAAAAATATTGTTTCTTTACATAAAGAAGGAATAACTTGTCCTGTAGTGAATACAGATTTAATGATTTTATATGCTTTAATTCAAGATGGCAGTAAGGATGATATTGCTTATTATACGGTTCCTTCTGGATATTCTGTAGATTTCTTAGATAATGTTTGGAAGAAAAAAGAAGGATTAACTGAGAAACTTAAACAAGATATTGTGTTAAAAAGTCGCTTTATTTTTGATCAACGAGATCGAGCTATATTGGATTTGAAACGTGATGAAATGTATGATTTGTTTTTAAATATCGAAATGCCTTTAGCTCCAGTTTTAGCTGATATGGAAATTGAAGGAGTTAAAGTTGATAAAAACATCTTAAATGAAATGAAAGAAGAAATGAAAGGAAAAATCGATGTTTTAACTAAAGAAATTTATGAGTTAGCAGGAGTAGAATTTAACATTTCAAGTCCTAAACAATTAGGAGAAATTTTGTTTGAAAAATTAGAATTACCTGGTGGTAAGAAAAATAAATCTGGTTATAAAACGGATGCAAAAGTTATGCATAAATTGGTTGGAATTCATCCAATCGTGCAAAAAGTTTTAGATTATCGTAACGTAACGAAACTTTATTCTACATATTTGGAAGGTTTAGAAAATTATATTTTAGAAGATGGAAAAATTCATACGATTTTTAAACAGAATTTTGCTAGAACTGGTCGTCTTTCTTCTACAGAACCAAATTTGCAAAATATTCCGGTTCGTGATGAAGAAGGAAAAAAGATTCGAAGAGCTTTTTTACCTCAGAATGATGAATTTTTAAGTGCTGATTATAGTCAAATTGAACTACGTATTTTAGCTCATATTTCGGATGCTAAAGAATTGCAAGAAGCTTTTATAAATGATCAAGATATTCATACGAAAGTAGCTGCCGACATTCATGGTATTAAAGAAAGTGAAGTTACTAAGAAAATGCGAAGTACGGCTAAGGCAGTTATATTTGGTATTGTCTATGGGATTAGTGGTTTTGGATTAGGTGAAAACTTGGAAATAAGTGCGAAAGAAGCCAAGAATTTTATCGATAAATATTATGAACTTTATCCTGGGGTAAAAAGATATATGGATAAAATTGTGGAAGAAGCTTATAGTGAAGGAAGTGTACGAACGCTTTTCAATAGAAGAAGAGTGATTCCAGAATTAAATAGTCCCGAATATATGGTAAGACAAGCGGGAGAAAGAATAGCTCTTAATACACCTATTCAAGGCACTAGTGCGGACATTATTAAAAAAGCGATGGTAGAGATTTTTAAAAAATTTCAAGAAGAAAATATTCGTTCAAAAATGGTTTTACAGGTACATGATGAACTTATTTTTGATATAATAAAAGAGGAACAAGAAAAAGTGGAAGAAATTGTTAAGGATATTATGACACATACAATTTCTTTAAAGGTTCCATTAAAGGTGAGTGCAGATTATGGTGAAAACTGGTATGACACAAAATAAAAAAATTGTAGTTGGAGTTCTTCCGACGATTCGTTTATATGAAACAAATGATCCTTATGAAGATCGTTATGTTTTTATTAATAATTATCCTAAAAAAATTTATGAAGCAGGAGCTATTCCGGTTGGCCTTCTTTTTAATGATGGTAAAATTTCTTTAGAACAACTTGATATGTGTGATGCATTTTTATTTCCTGGAGGAAGTAAAATTGATCATGAACTTTATAAAGTGTTATTATATGCTTATCAAAAGAAAAAACCGGTTTTGGGAATTTGTATGGGAATGCAGGCTATGGCTATTTTTTCCGTAATGCAAGAAGAAACTCATGGCAAATATTTAAGTTTATCTAGTGAAGAAATTAATGCAATTTATCAAAATATGAAGAAAGAAAATCCGACTTTGGGTATTTTAGACCATCCAAATATTCATGGGGATGTAACGGTATATCGAGATAATATTGATGAAGCGAAACATCTTATTCAAATTTCCTCTAATTCTTTTTTGCAAGAGGTTTATGGAACTAATGAAGCTAATGTAGTAAGTCTTCATAATGTAGTTGTTAAAAGAATTGGACCTTTATTTAAAATAAGTGCGAGAGCAAGTGATGGAATAATTGAAGCTATTGAGAGTGTGGATGATAAACTTTTTTGGATTGGAGTTCAATTTCATCCAGAAGTAACAGATGATCAACTTATAAAAATGTGGATTGAAAAAATTTCTATATTTTTATAAGTTTTTTTAATCGTACTTGTTTAACGTTCAAAAAATTTGTATAATGGTACTATACTAGAAAGAGGATCAAGAATATGGATACAAAACATTGGGTTAGTATAGGTATTATTTTAAGTTGTTTAGTAGTGGTATGTATAACGACATCATTTGCTTATTTTGTGGCTTCTATAGAAGCGAATAATATCAATGAATTAAATTTTAATACAGCGACAGTAGGAAGCATTAAATATGATGGCCAAACAACCTTTGATGAAACAGAAATTTATCCAGGAATGAAATATGTTCAAACATTTACAATTGAAA
>CALVPL010000056.1 GCA_944351315.1 uncultured Bacilli bacterium
ATTACAACGGATGCATTTATCCTGAAGGATATTTAAGCAGTGATCAAACATGTTTATTTAACCATGATCAAATTGAACAAATTTATCATATAGGTTACATTGATGAAGAAGAAAAAGAATTTAAAGAGAATTTAAAAGACTTTGCAGATAATTTAAATAAAGATGATTTAAAAAATAAGAATATTGAAACCTTAAAAACATAATGAATCATTTAAAGAAAAGCAATTAAAGCTTTCTTCTTTTTATTAAAGCTTTTTAAAGATCAAAAGACAAAAGATTAGATTTATACGACAGACAAAATGCGTTAGCACTCTCGTATTGACATTGCTAATATAAAGTGCTAAACTTAAAAAGAAGGTGATGAAAAATTGAAGAAAAAAGAATTTAAAACAGAATCCAAAAAATTAATGGATTTAATGATTAATTCTATTTATACAAACAAAGAAATCTTCTTAAGAGAAATTATTTCTAATGCAAGTGATGCGATTGATAAGCTGCATTACATGTCTTTAACAGATAAGAAAATCAAAGTAAACAAAAAGGATTTTGAGATTTTCTTGAGTGTTGATAAAGACAAAAGAACATTAACCATTAAAGATAATGGTATCGGAATGAGTAAAGAAGAGTTAGAAACAAATCTTGGTACTATTGCTAAATCAGGTTCTGAAGAATTTAAAACAGAAAATGAACATAAGAAAAACATTGACATTATAGGTCAATTTGGTGTTGGTTTTTATTCAGCATTTATGGTTGCCGAAAAAGTAGAAGTTATCAGTAAAAAATATGGAAGCGACGAAGCAAATAAATGGGAATCAAGTGGTATTGACGGATATACTATTGTTCCAACTGAAAAAGACTCTTTTGGAACAGAGGTTATTTTAACCATTAAACCAGATAGTGAAGAAGAAAACTATTCTAAATATTTAGAAACTTATGAAATAGAATCCTTAGTTCGTAAATACAGTGATTATATAACTTATCCTATAAAAATGGAAGTAAGTCATACTCATTTAAAAGATAAGAAAAATGAAACCGATGAAGATGAATACGAAACCGTTACAGAAATTGAAGTGATTAACTCATTAACTCCAATTTGGCGAAGAGAAAAGAAAAATGTAAGTGATGAAGAGTACAATACATTCTATAAAGATAAATTTAATGATTATGAAACACCTTTAAGACACATGCATATTAAAGCAGAGGGAACATTTGAATATACTGCTTTACTATATATTCCAAGTCATGCACCGTATGATTACTATTCAAAAGAATATGAAAAAGGATTACAACTTTATTCAAACGGTGTTCTTATCATGGAAAAATGTGCCGATTTGCTACCAGATTACTTTAGTTTTGTAAAAGGTGTCGTTGATAGTCCAGATTTAACGTTAAATATTTCAAGAGAAACACTACAACAAAATCGTATTTTAAAAACGATCGCGAATTCCATTGAAAATAAAATTAAAAAAGAATTAGAAACAATGTTAACTGAAAAGAAAGAAGATTATGAAAAATTCTTTAAAGATTTTGGATTACAATTAAAATATGGAATTTATAATAATTTTGGAATGGATAAAGATAAATTACAAGATTTATTGATTTACACTTCTTCAATTGATGAAAAGACAACAGCTTTAAAAGAATATGTTAGTCGTATGAAAGAAGATCAAAAAAATATTTATTATGCTTGTGGAGAAACATTAGATCAAATTAAAATGCTTCCTCAAGTAGAAGCAGCTAAAGAAAAGGGTTATGAAGTACTTTACTGTACGGATCAAGTCGATGAATTTGTTTTCATGACACTAAGAAACTATTCTGAGAAAAATTTTGTGAATGTATGTGGTGAAAATACAGATTTTGATACTGAAGAAGAAAAAGAAGAATTAAAAAAAACCAACGAAGAAGCAAAAGATATGTTTGAAGTTATGAAAGAATCTATTCCTGAAGTCGCAGAAATCCGATTTACAAATAAATTGAAAGATCATCCAGTATGTTTAAGTAGTAAAGGTGAAATTTCTGTTGAAATGGAAAAAACATTAAGCAATATGCCACTTAACAATGGTCTAAAAGCTTCAAAAGTTTTAGAGATAAATCAAAATCATGAAATTGCAAAAACTTTAAAGAAACTAAGCAAGAAAAATAAAGAAGAATTACAAGAATATGCAAAAGTTTTATATGCAGAAGCTAGGATGATCGAAGGTTTACCGGTAGAAAACCCAACAGAAATCGCTTCATTAATATGTAAATTTATGGCAAAATAGTTAAGCTAAAACCTTAGCTGTTTTTTTGTTTAACTCTTCAATCATATTTTTATATTTCACACGATTTGACAAACGTATGTACGTTTTGTATAATGGGGATACATGGAGGGAAAAGTATGAAAAACAACATGATTATTTATGTATCTGAAGACGGTCAAGTAAAAGTGGATGTGAATGTTCAAAATGAAGATATTTGGATGAGTCAAGATATTATGGCAAAATTGTATGGTACTACAAAAAATAATATATCGATTCATTTAAAAAATATTTTTAATGAAGGAGAACTAGAAAAAACGCAACTGTTAAGAAAATTTTAACAGTTCAAAAAGAAGGAAATAGAGAGGTAAAAAGAAGTATAGAACATTATAATTTAGATGCAATTATTGCGGTAGATTAATGCCTTAGATAGACATCCGATGACTATGCAAGATTGGAGTGAAGAATTAGATTTATTTTTAAAAATGATTAAAAAAGATATTTTAAAAAACAGCGGTACAATATCTCATGAAGCAACTTTAAAAAAGGCTCATGAAGAATACGAAAAATATATGAAAGTGCATTTAACAACAGCGGAAAAAGATTATTTAGAAATGTTAAAAGAGAAATAAAGGAAATCGAAAAATAGAAAGAGAGAGAAAAATGACTAAAGAGATATATATTGAAGATATAGAAAAACTGTTTTCTAAAAGAGAAAAAGAAGCAAATAAAGGAGATTTTGGAAAAGTTGGTATTCTAGGAGGTTCAATAAACTATGGTGGAGCTATAAAGCTTGCAACAATGAGCCTAGCTAGTTTACGAAGTGGTTGTGGTCTGGTGAAAGTAATTGTTCCTAATGAAATAGTTTCCTCACTTACTCCTGTTTTGTTAGAGCAAACACTTTTTCCTTATGAAGATCTAGAAGATATAAAGAATTCAATTAAAGATTTATGTAGCTTAGCTATAGGCATGGGTTGGGGATATAATGAGGAAAATTTATCAATTTTAAAATATATTTTAGAAAATTTTCAAGGCAATCTTGTAATTGATGCTGACGGGTTAAATACACTAGCAAATCATTTAGAAATGCTAAAAACAAGTCGAGCAAATATAGTTTTGACACCTCATTTAAAAGAATTTTCTAGATTAACAAATCTTTCAATAGAAGAAATAGAAAAAAATAAAATAGAAATTGTCAAATCTTTTGCTAAAGAAAATTGTGTAATTCTTTTACTAAAAGGAAGTACAACGATTGTAACGAATGGAACCGACGTATACTTAATCAATTATGGAACACCAGGAATGGCAACAAGTGGGAGTGGAGACGTACTAGCGGGAATACTTGCAGGATTGCTAGGATATCTAGACTATAATCTTCTATCTATAAGTGCAGGAGCTATAATAAATGGTCTTGCAGGTGAATTAGCAGAAGAAAAGAATACAGATATAAGTATGATTGCTAGTGATACCATAAGCTGTATACCAGATGTTATAAAAAAAATAAGAAACAATGAAAAAAATACAAAATGAAAATTATTGCAAAAAGTAAAAAATATAGTACAATAAACTTCATTAGAAAAGATGTTTGATATATGCAAGAGCTAGAACAATTAATTAGAAAATTGAAAATTTTAGAATTTAAATTCATCTTCTTTAAACTGCCTAAAAAAGAACAATTATTATATCTTAAAGAATACTGTAGAAAAAAATATGATTTGGAAGAACCTTTACCCGAACATTTTTATGAATTACTTTTAACAAAAGTAAAAAAAGATATTGAATTTTTAATAAAAAATAACGATATTTATCAAGTTATCGCTTCGCTTAAAGGTTTGCCAATGCCAACTAAAAGCCTAAAAACAGAAATTACTTCTTATCAATATTTTGAAATACAAAGTCAAAAAGTTCTGCAATTAAAAAATATGTTAGAAAAAGTTTTAAAAGAGCATAAAGAAAATAACTTAGATAAAATGTTTGCCAATGAGCCAATTTATATGATAGCCAAACATACTTATTTCATGGAAAATGAATGTTATGTTTTAGCTTATAAATTATATTTGACAATTGGATTTGAAAATGCCAAAGAACTTATAGAACAAAAATACGGAGAAATAAGCTTTAAAACATTAAATTTTCTTTTTAATCATATAGAGACCAAAAAAATAAAAGTTCAAAAAGAAGCTCCGGTATTAAAAGAAGAATTTGTGAATTTTTTCTTTAATGATAAAAAATCTCCAGAAAATACCATGCGTTTACTTTTAGAAGGATATTACAAAAATATATATTTGAATTTTCCTTATTTTTATAAAAATTTTAAAATTTTTCAAGAAAGAGTAGGTAACAGGATGTCTAGATCAAAAGTGGAAAGCCTGTTAGAAGAGAGATATGCGGTATCGCTATATCCAGAAATTCAAAAAGATATTGTGATGGATTTCAAATCTTCTTTTCAAAATAAATACCAATTTTATTTATCTTCTGAAAAAGAAATAAATAAACTAAACTATGAATTTTATGAAAAAAATATTGAAAAACAGTATGTTTCTACTATTCCTCAAATAATCTATACAAATAAGGAGGGATTAACTTGTGAAATTCTTCCGAAAAGTAGTGCAAGAAATCTAATTATAGGCTATCGAACTAATTGTTGTTTTAGAATAAATGGAGATGCAGCAATTTTGTTTGCAAAAGCTATGACAAATAAACATTATCGGATACTTTCGGTATCGACTTCTAAAGAAAAAGATATTGCCATGTGTTTACTTGCTCGTAATGGAAATGTCATAATTGTTCAAGGAATAGAAATAAGTAGATCATATCAAAATAAAGAAATGCGGGCAAAAATTTATGAAGCAGTAAGAGAAACAATGGGTAAACTTATGGAGAATATGAATAAAGAAGAAGAGAATATCATTGCTATATTGATTGGAAATAGTAATGAAAATTCATTAGACTTTAGTCAAAAGCCTCTTCCATTTAGAATAAGTCCAATAACATCTCCAGAAGAAAATTTAGAGTACAATTATGATGCATTCCAATTTCCACAATCAATTTTAGTTATGAACAAACAAGCTACTTTAAAAGATCTAAAACATTATGTGCCTAGAACGGAGTATTTAGATAAAAGAGAAGAAATTTTATATTGGCAAGAAGGAAATGATTATAATTATGATTATAATTTAATTGCAAAACGACTTGCCACAATCAGTTTTAAAGCAAATACTCAGTTAAGACGAATACAAGCTTAATCTGTTCATAAAGAAAAAGAAATCTATTGCAATAAAGATTGGTATTTAATTGTTTTTAAAGATGGAACCATAGAAGGAACATATTTAGATTATGATTTTAGAGCAAAAGAAGAGTATAATGCAATTTTAGAAGAAATCCAAAAAAAGAAAAGTTATCGAAGAAAGAGAGGATAGCATATGCAAATTATTTCTTGGAATGTGGCAGGTATTCGTGCATGTCTAAAAAAAGGATTTATTGATTTTTTTAATGAAAGCAAAGCAGATATTTTCTGTGTGCAAGAAGTAAAAGCTTTAAAAGAACAAATTGAATTTCTGCCAGAAGGTTATGAACTTTATATATTTCCAGCCATTCGTAAAGGATATTCTGGAACTTTAATCTATACAAAAATAAAACCTTTATCCGTGAATTATGGTATTGGAGTGAAGGAATTTGATGATGAAGGAAGAAATATTACCTTAGAATTCGAAAAATTTTATTTAGTAAATTGTTATGTTCCAAATGTAAAAAGATCTTTAGAAAGATTAGATTCAAGAATGCATTATGAAGAATTATTCCAGGCTTATATAAAAAAGCTTGAAAAGAAAAAACCAGTAATCATCTGTGGCGACTTAAATGTAGCTCATGAGGAAATTGATATTAAAAATGCCAAAGCAAACATTGGAAATGCTGGTTTCACTTATGAAGAAAGAACAAAAATGACTGAATTATTAAATAATGGGTTTATTGACACATTTAGATACTTTTATCCAGATCGAAGCGAAGCTTACACCTGGTGGAGTTATATAAATCATGCTCGAGAAAGAAATATAGGATGGCGAATTGATTATTTTATTGTTTCGGAAAGCTTTATAAATCAAGTAAAAGACAGTATCATCTATAAAGATATTTTAGGAAGTGATCATTGTCCAATTGGTTTAATGTTAAAATAATAAAAAAATTGTAAAATAACGGATAAAATGTTATTCTATAAATGAGCAATAGCGGAAGTTTTTTAAACTACTTTAGCGAGTCGTTAAAGGTGGAGTATTTCTACATCTAGGAATTAGAATTTTCAAAGGACAGCACTACACTTCGTGTAGATACGCTTACGCTTTAAGTCCATTTCCAATTCTAATATATATTTTAGTATTGCTCATCTAAGGAGGTAATAGGAATGCAAAAAAAAGAAATTCAAAATGAAGCGGAAGCATTCTTATTATCTCTTTCTTTATTTAAAGAAAATTTAGATATCAAAGAATATATAAAAAGATTATATGCAATAAGTAATCGGATTGAAGATAACTATTTTGTATATAAGATCCCTAAAAAAAGTGGTGGAACGAGAACGATTTATGCTCCGAATTATACATTGAAATATATTCAAAAACAAATTTTAGAGAAGTTATTAAAAGAAAGGTATATTTCCAAGTATGCAAAAGCCTATTACACCGGAGCAACTTTAAAAGATAATGCTCTTAATCATATAAATAAACCTGTAATCTTAAAGTTAGATATTGAAAACTTTTTTGAAAATATAACTTTTTACCTGGTTTATGAGGAAGTATTTTATATATTTCCAGAAAATATTCGGGTTTTATTTACTAATTTATGTTTATACAAGAATCATTTGCCTCAAGGTGCTCCAACTTCGCCATATATTGCTAATATTATTATGCGTGATTTTGACGAAAAAATAGGGGTATGGTGTGCAAAAAGAAATATTTCTTATACAAGATATTCCGATGATTTAACTTTTTCTGGAAATTTTGAATCTGATGAAGTAATAAGAAAAGTAAAAGAGGAGCTTTTCAAAAAACATTTCAAAATAAATAAGAAAAAAATTCATGTAATAAAAAATCATGCTCAACAACGAGTAACAGGAGTTGTTGTCAACAAAAAAGCTCAAGTTTCAAAAATCTATCGTAAAGAAATTAGAAAAGAAATGTATTATATAAAAAAATATGGAATAAAAAGTCATTTAGAAAAAATTCATTCCTTGAAAACTCCTCAAGAGTATCTTCAGAGTTTAACTGGAAAAATTAATTTTGTATTAATGATTAATAATGAAGATAGAGAATTTCAGAAATATAAACAAGAGTTAAGAAAAATAAATCATTTTAAATAGAATTTAAAGCTCTAGCAGCTTTTTTTTATTTATGATAAAATAAAATCACAGAAAGGGTGTAGTTATGACACAAAATGAACTTATTAACATTTTAAAAACTTATCAAAAACGAATCGTTGAATTAGGGAGGTCTCTTTGACATTGAGGCTAAAAAAGAAGAAATACAAACATTAGAAACTGAGACAATGCAAGAAGATTTCTGGCAGGATATTGAAAAAGCCAATGCTATAAATAAGGAGTTATCCACATTAAAGAAAATAGTAGAGAAAGTTTCAAAAATTGAAACTCAAATAAACGATAACCTAGAGTTAATTCCATTATTAGAAGAAAATGAAATATCCACAATAGAAGGGGAATTATCCACAATTCAAAAAGAGCTAGAAGATCTAGAATTAAATACTCTTTTAAATGGACCATACGATAACTTAAATTGTTATTTGGAAATTCATCCAGGAGCAGGTGGTACAGAATCTTGTGATTGGGCAAGCATGCTTTTAAGAATGTATAAAATGTTTTGTGAAAAAAATGATTTTACATATGATGTGATAGAAGAACAAGCAGGAGAAGAAGCTGGAATTAAAAGTGCGACAATTTATATAAAGGGAGAATATGCATTTGGATATTTAAAAAATGAAAAAGGAGTTCACCGTTTAGTTAGAATCTCTCCTTTTGATTCTGGAGCTAGAAGACATACTTCATTTGCTTCCGTATCTGTAACACCAGAATACAACACAGAAATAAATTTAGAAATTAAAGAAAGTGATTTAAAAATCGATGTTTATCATTCAAGTGGTGCTGGAGGACAATCAGTAAACACATCAAATTCAGCCGTTCGTATCACTCATCTTCCAACAAAAATTGTGGTAACTTGTCAAAATGAACGAAGTCAATTAAAGAATAAAGAACAAGCAATGAAAATATTGAAAAATAAAATCTACCAATTAGAGCTAGATAAAAAAGAACAAGAACTTGCTTCATTAAAAGGAGAAAACATTGATATTAATTTTGGAAGTCAAATAAGAAATTACGTTTTAGAACCTTATAAATTAATTAAAGATTTACGAAGTGGTTATGAAACAAGTAATGTGAATAAAGTACTTGATGGCGACTTACAACCCATAATTGAATCTTTATTAAAAATGAGGAAAAATGAAAACTAAAATCAAGCGATACATAACCGTAGTTATAGGAACTTTTTTAGTCGCCCTCGCTTTTAATCTGTTTTTATCTCCATATAACCTAGCCTCAAATGGCATAAGTGGACTTGCTATAATCATAAATCGACTAACAGGGATAAATGAAGGAGTTTTTGTGCTCATAGTCAATATATTTTTACTCGGAGTTAGCTATAATTTTCTAGGAAGAAAAAAAACAAAACACAGTTTAATTGGCTCACTTCTTTTACCAGTTTTTATCAGCATTACAGCACCTGTATCAAAGTATATTGTTTTAAAAGATCTTGATTTACTCATTATTGCCTTATTAGGTGGAATAATAAGTGGAATAGGATATGGATTGATTTATCAACATGATTATACAACCGGTGGCACAGATATTTTAAATCAATTGATGGAGAAATATTATAAAATTCCTATGAATAAAGCAATTTTATACATCGATGGAATGGTAGTTTTATTAGGCGGAGTTGTATTTGGATTTAGCTCAATGTTATACTCCATGATTGTACTATACATAATAAGTGAGTTATCTAATCGTACAATGTTAAAAATTAACCAAAATCAAATTTTGCTAGTTCAATCAAAAAAAATCGATCAAATTAAAGAATATATTTCTAAAGAATATTATTATGATAGCAGCATATTAAACTCAACCGGTGGCTATACGAAAGAAAAGCAAAAAACTCTCTTCTGTGCAGTTTCAAAAAGAGACTATTATCCGATTAAAGAAGGAATTTTGTTAATAGATCCAAAAGCTTTTATCACAATAATCACAGCCTATGAAGAAAAAAATGGCAATATCAGTTTAAAAAAAGATTTAAAAAAAATTAACACTCAAAACCTTTAAGTGCTAAAAATAGTTGAAAAAAATCTAAATATTTAGTAAAATATCATTGATTTTCTTTAGGAGAGATTATGAGAGAAATAGAAGAATATTTAAAACAAAAGATTACGAAACAAGATACCTGTGTGTTGGCATTATCTGGCGGGCCAGACTCTATGTGTCTGCTTACCTTATTAGAAAAAATAAACGCAAACATAGTCTGTGTTCATATTAATCATAATACACGAGAGAATTGTGAACAAGAATATCAATTTGTCAAACGATATTTAAAAGAAAAAAATATTCCTTTAGAGTATTACAAAATTGATGGTTATCAAAAAGGAAAATTTACTGAAGTTGAAGCTAGAAAAATACGTTATGATGTATTAAAGAAAATCGCAATGAAATATCATGCTAAATATATTTTGACAGCTCATCACGGTGATGATTTGACAGAAACAATTCTCATGCGAATCTTAAGAGGGAGCACTTTAGAAGGATATGCGGGATTTAAAAAAGAATCAATTTTCCAAGATCATATTCTTTTAAGACCATTAATTAGTGAAAAAAAAGAGGATATATATGCATATTTAAAAGAAAATGAAATACCATATGTAGAGGATGAAAGTAATTATAGCGATCTATATAAACGAAATCGCATTCGTCATCATATCCTTCCACAACTGGCCAAAGAAAATCCTAAATATACCAAAAAGTTTTTGAAATTCAGTGAAACTCTAATTGAAAAAAACTCTCTAATTACGGAAATAGTTAAAGAAAAAAGAGAAAAAATAGAGCAGGATCAAAAAATTGATATCTCAAAATTCTTACAACTTTCACCATTGTTTCAAAAAGCATACGTCGAAGAGTATTTAAAAGAAATTTATCAAAACAATATCGAAAAGATTTCAGCGAAACACATTCAAATGTTTTTAAAATATGCAAATAGTAATCAAGAGGTTTTAAAAATCGATTTTCCCGACCATTATATATTTAATAAAGAAAAAAAAATCATGTGGCTAGAAAAAGAAGCTGCTAAAAAAACTTTTAAAATAAAATGTACAGAAGAAAATATCTTGCCTAATGGAGATTTGGTTGTTAAAATAGATCATTATGAAGAAAAAAGCAACTATGAAATTCATTTGAATTCAAAAGAAATTTGTTTACCTTTATATTTAACTACTAGAGAAAATGGAATGAAAATGGCTGTAAAAAATCTAAATGGCCATCAAAAAGTGAATGATATTTTAATAAATAGTAAGGTAAAAAAAGGAGAAAAAGACCAAATTCCGATATTAATTGACAGTAATGGTGTCATTTTATGGGTTTTAGGGCTAAAGAAATCAAAATATGATTTAGAAAAAGAAGAAAATTATGATATAATATACAAGTATATCAAAAGAAAGGAAAAATAGAATGAGAAGAACAAATCAAAATGCAATGAAAAATCTATTTCCTTATTTGATTTTAGTGGTTGTCATTTTTGTTGTTTTGAGTGTTTTAAATTTAGGAAGAACAATAACAAATGAATTAACAACCGGCGAATTAATGAGTGAAATAGCCAATAAAAATGTAACAGAGATTACAATTACTCCAAGTGGAGAAGAAAGTGTTTATTACATTGAAGGAAAATTATCTGACTACAAAGAAAACGAAAAATTTAGAGCCACTGTAGTAGAAGCTGATCTTACAAATGTAATTAAATATGCCGAATCTGCAAACTTAGAAGTATATGAAACAAATCCAGATCCAGGTTCAATATCATGGGTATACATTTTAATCAATGTGGTTCCATTGTTGATTTTAGTCGGTGCTACTTATTTTATATTTGTAAAAATGGCAAATAGCAATAAAGGCTCTATGGATTTTGGAAAAAGTCGTGCAAAACTTTCAAGCGATGGTGGAAAAGTTCGCTTTAGTGATGTTGCTGGCTTAAAAGAAGAAAAAGAAGAAGTTTCTGAATTAATCGATTTCTTAAAAAATCCAAAAAAATTCCAACGTTTAGGAGCTCGTATTCCAAAAGGTGTTTTATTAGTAGGTCCTCCAGGAACTGGTAAAACTTTACTTGCTAAGGCTGTTGCCGGTGAAGCAAATGTTCCATTTTATTTTATCAGCGGTTCAGATTTTGTTGAGTTATTCGTCGGAGTTGGAGCAAGCCGTGTACGTGATATGTTTAAAGAAGCAAAAAGAAATGCTCCATGCTTAATCTTTATTGATGAAATTGATGCAGTAGGTCGTCAAAGAGGTTCTGGTATTGGTGGAGGACATGACGAAAGAGAACAAACTTTAAACCAATTACTAACTGAAATGGATGGATTTGGTGCCAATGAAGGTATCATTATAATTGCCGCAACAAACCGCCCAGATGTATTGGATCCTGCCTTACTTCGTCCAGGTCGTTTCGACCGTCAAGTAACAGTGAATCTTCCAGATACAGAAGAACGTGAAGCAATTTTAAAAGTTCATGCTAAAAATAAAATTTTAGCTCCTAGTGTCAATTTAAAAAGCATTAGTCAAAGAACTTCTGGATTCTCTGGAGCTGATTTAGAGAATTTAATGAATGAAGCAGCTTTATTAGCGGTTCGTAAAAATGAACAAGCTATAACCCTTCAAGATATTGATGAAGCAACAGATCGTGTATTAATGGGACCAGCTAAAACATCACGAAAAGTAAGTGATGAGGTAAAATGGTTAACGGCAGTACATGAATCAGGTCATGCTGTATTAGGTTTAAAATTGAAAGATGCTATGGAAGTGCAAAAAATCACCATTGTTCCAAGAGGTATGGCTGGTGGTTATACTGCATATACTCCAAAAGAAGATAATATAACGAGATATACAAGAAATGAAATGATCGCAATCATTACAAGTACTCTTGGTGGAAGAGCAGCTGAAGAATTATTTTTAGATGATATTACAACCGGAGCAAGTGATGACTTTAAAAGATCAACAGAACTTGCAAGAAGTATGGTAACTGAATATGGTATGAGTGATTTAGGACCAATTCGTTATGAATCCAATTCAGGAGATAATGTATTCTTAGGCCGAGATTACAATAAAACAAAAAATTATTCAGATAAAGTAGCTTTAGAAATCGATCAAGAAGCTCGTAAAATTATCATGGACTGTTATGAAAATGCCAAAAAGATTTTAAAAGAAAATAAAGATTTAGTCATGCTTTTAAGTCATACATTAATTGAAAGAGAAACGATAACAAAAGAACAAATTGATGAATTAGTTAGAACAGGTAAGATTGAAGATCAAGAATTTGATATTAGTGATGAGCCAACTCTTTCAAAATTAAGAGAAGAAGCCAAATCATTAAAAATTAAAGGCATTTCAAAAATGACTAAAGAAGAATTGGAAAAAGCTATTGAAGAAGCGGAAAAACCAGAAGAGGAATAAAACCTCTTTTTTTGTTGATTTTAAAAAAGTGCAAAAAAAAGAATTCCAAAATAAAAAAAGTGCATAAGAATCTCTTAAAAATGCCTGCAATAGAGAATAAAAAAGCTAAAATTGGCAATTTGCTAATCTTTCGTTTTTCTGCTTTAATGAACTAAAGAAAGGAATGGTAGCAAATTATGAAAAAAGAAACGATTATTTATTGCATGGATGGAGAAGTGATTTTTTGTACAAATCCTAAAAAGAAAACATCGACGAAAATTATCGTGAATTATTTAAGTCAGTCTTTACCAGGTGATGGAATCAAAAAAATGAAAATTAATGAGATTACATATTATGAAATATTAATAAATTCAGCAATTAAAATTATTCGCGAAAATTCTTTAAATCAATATAATACGTTAGAAAACCATTTTTTGAATTTCATAAAAGCTATTCTAGCAAAAACACCAGATGATCTAATCATATACTTAGCAAATACGAATTATTACACGAAAGATGAACTAAAAGATATAGAAATGGAATTTGAAAAAAAACAAAAGTATGCCTAGAGAAAAAAAGAAAAATATCAAAACGATATGAATTTATAAAGACAAAAGAACCACTTTATGTTAAAATGTTAGTAGACTGGAAATTAAAAGGTGGTATTATGGCAAAAATTATTTCATTAGTAAATCAAAAGGGCGGCGTTGGAAAGACAACAACAAGTATTAATTTAGCCGCAGCATTAGGAAAAGAAGGAAAGAAAACACTTCTTATCGATTTGGACCCTCAAGGAAATGCTTCCAATGGCTTAGGATTAAACAATAATGATTTTAATAATGATATTTATGACGTTATAACAGGTGCGTGTGATATTAAAGAGGCAGTTATTAAAACAAAATTCAAAAATTTATCAATTATCCCAGCAACGATTAATTTAGCTGGTGTTGATGTTGAGTTTGTAAAAAAAATGTTAGAAGATAATACATTTAGACAAAACGAACAATTAAGAAATGCACTAGAAGAAATCAAAGAAAAATACGATTATATCATTATTGATTGTCAACCTTCACTTGGAATATCTACGATGAATGCCTTAGTTGCAAGTAATTCTGTAATTATTCCTGTACAATGCGAATATTTTGCTCTAGAAGGAATTACACAATTACTAAATTCGATTATATTAGTTCAATCAAATATGAATCCAGAACTTAGAATTGAAGGCGTTTTATTAACCATGTTAGATGGTCGTACAAATATTGGTTTAGAAATCATTGAAGAAGTAAGAAAATGCTTTAAATCAAAAGTGTTTAATACAATTATTCCAAGATTGGTTCGATTAGTAGAAGCTCCATCTCATGGTAAACCAATAAGCGATTATGATCCTACTTCAAGAGCTACACTTGCTTATCAAAATTTAGCAAAGGAAGTGATAAGTAGAAATGGAGACTAAAAGAAAAGCTTTAGGCAAGGGGTTAGAGCAATTATTTTCTAATGAAGTAATCAATTTTGAAAATTTTGAAAAGGATATCGTAAAAAGTACTCCAAAAAATGATATTTTAGAAATTAATTTGAAAGATATTCGCAGTAATCCTTATCAACCAAGAAAAACATTTAATGAAAAAACTTTACAAGAATTGGCTGACTCTATTAAAGAACATGGAATTATCGAGCCAATTATTGTTAAAAAAACAATCAAAGGATATGAATTAGTTG
>CALVPL010000057.1 GCA_944351315.1 uncultured Bacilli bacterium
TTGCACGGGGTTTTGTTCTTGCAACTCTTTTGCGAATTGTTGCTTTAATTTTTCAAAATGTTTTTCTAAAAGTTTTCTATCTTTTTTTGATAGTTCGCACTCGTCAAGCATTTGTTTTGTTGTAAACATTTCAATAGTTATGTCTTTCATATTTTCCGTGATAGTAAATTGTAAGTCTTTTAAGTTTTTTATATCGTTTTCGTTCATTTTTTATACTCCTATTCATATTTTACAAAATTTTTTGTATATTTCAAAATGTGTTCCGAATAGGTTTTATAATGGTTTGTTAATTTTTCTCACTTTGACGGGTTTGAGTTGATACACGAATATATAGTCCTGCTATTTTCTTTTCTTCATTCATATAATCAAATCCTTTCTAACAAAAAAGGTGTCAAAAGTATTAAGTGTTTAATACTACTGACACCTTATTAATTCTAAATAATAAAATATATTTATCTTTTCTTTCCATTTCATCTATTTAACCCCTCAAATAGTCAATTTTTTTAATTGGCTTATATTCTATCACTTTTTAACAAAATGTCAAATTTTTGGCTTAAAATCATTATTTAAAATGGAATTGATAAGTTTTTTAAATACTTTTAATGTATTCTTCTAAATCTTTAATTAATATCTTATTACTTAAATTTTCTATATAGATACTTGTTTCATAATTAAATGCTAGAAATGTAATACCTTTAATTTTTATTCTATGTGGTTCTACATAAGACAAATTTGTTTTTTCTATTGTTCTTATTGAACCATTTTGTATTACACAATCAGTATTACAAAAACTACATATAAATTCTAATTTCTTTTTTAGTGCTTCTTCAATATCTAAATCTTCTTTAATAATCTTTACCATTAAATCATCCCTTTCTTTTACACAACAAAAAATCAATTCCATTTCTAGAATTGATATTTATTAGTAAATTGAACCAAAGTTCAACCAGATTCTTTAATGGTGCAAGAAAGGAGACTTGAACTCCCACAAGCTAATGCTTACTACCCCCTCAAAGTAGTGCGTCTACCAATTCCGCCATTCTTGCAGATGGTGTCCTAGACGAGATTCGAACTCACGACCTTTGGCTCCGGAGGCCAACGCTCTATCCAACTGAGCTACTAGGACACGAAAAGAGTATATCATAAATTGAAAAAAAGAGCAATTTCTACTCTTGAAGCTGAATTCCAAAATAGGAAGCTAAAATAAAGCATTGTTCCCTACTTAAAATAGCTCCTTTAATTGAAGATAGATCATAACGTATTCCTTCTAAGTCGGATGTACTTAAATCAATGTTTTTTAAAGAAGTTGCTAAAAAATCACTTTTTTGTAAATTACAATTTTGAAAAAGAATATTTTGAATTTTCGTTTCTATAAAAGAACATTCTACCATTTTTGTGTTTTTAAAAATTATATGTTGTAAATGAGCATTGGAAAAATTTGCATATTCTAGATTTGATTCTTCAAAAAGGACATTTTTTAAAACAGCTTCTGTAAAATTGGTTCCTGTTAAACGACATTTTTGAAATTTCACTCGTTCAAAATAAGCATGTGTAAGATTCATATTTGATAAATCGCATTCATAAAAGCAAACGTCTTTAAATGTCCATTCATAATTTTTGAGCTCTTTAAAGGAAACATTTTGAAAAACACATTCGTTAAACTGAAATTCTTCAGTTTCTATTTTTAATAAAAAATCTAAATTGGTAAGTTGGAGATTGGAAATTTTTGAATTTGTTATTTCTTCTTTTTGGGGATATACTTTTTTAATTTTAGGTTCTATCATAATTTTTCCTCCTATTAAAAAAAGCAGAAATTCTGCTTTAGAAAAAGACAATAATATCTTTAATGGTAATATAAATCATTAGAAGCATTAATAAGCCAAATCCAATTAAATTAATAACATTTTCAACATTTGGATTTACTGGACTACCTTTTATTTTTTCTATAATCATGAAAAGAATATGTCCTCCATCAAATGCTGGGAATGGCAAGATATTAATAAAGCCTACGTTTATTGATAAAAATGCTGTAATATAAATAAGTTGTTGAATACCATATTGAATGCTTGTATCAATGACTTTATAAATACCTACTGGGCCAGAAAGACTCTGAATAGATAATTGCCCGCTTATTAATCCCCAAATCGTAATAGCCATAGAATGAATGACATCCCAGAATTTTTCAAATGCATATTTGATACTTTCCCAAATGTTTTTTTCACGACTATTATCAATTTGAATTCCAAATACTTTAGTTTCATTGCCATTTTCATCTTTGGATACTTCTGGAGTGATTTCTAAGGTTTCTGTTTGACCATCACTATGTTTTATCCCAAAAGTATAAACATTATCTGGATTTTTATAATATAGATAGATTTGGCCAACATCCCAAGATGTAAATTCGTGTCCATTGATGCTTGTAATAATGTCTCCTTCTTTTATACCAGATGCCTCTGCTGATGAACCTTCTACTACAGATAAAACTTTTGGTGTACTGCTAGTTGGTCCCCATATTACCGCAAGCAAGAAAAGGAGTAAAATAGCTAAAACAAAATTGTTAAATACGCCAGCACATAAAATCATTAGACGTTGATACCAAGGACGATTGCACATAAATTGTTCTTTTTTTATTTTCTCGTCGTCTTCTCCTACTTCACCGGCCATTTGAACGAAGCCACCAATCGGGAAAGCTCGAATATTGTAATCAATCCCATCTTTTCCTTTATGAGTATAAATAATGGGTCCCATACCTATTGAAAATTCATAGATATAAACTCCAGATTTTTTTGCTGTAATAAAATGTCCAAATTCATGGACTAAAATAATAATTCCTAAAATAAATATACAAACAAGTAAACTAATAAGCCACATATTTTCTCATCCTTTCTAAATAAACTGCAAAAATAAAATATAGGCAAGTACTACACAAATAGCACTATCAAAACGATCTAATACACCACCATGACCAGGAATCAAATTTGAAAAATCTTTAATATCATTTTCTCTTTTGATTTTACTGAAAAGTAAATCGCCAAGTTGAGAAATAAAAGATAGTATAAAACTCATAATAAGTAAAAACCAAATAGGCTCGGCACTAATAAAATAATAATAGAAGATTGTTGGAACAAGAGTTCCCATTACAAGGCCTCCTGCTGCTCCCTCTATGGTTTTTTTAGGACTAATCGTTGGTGCTAGAGGATGTTTGCCAATCATACTTCCTACTAAAAAAGCAAATGTATCAGTCATTACGGTTACTAAAAAAACATAGATCAAATGATTTAAATCGATATTTCTTAATACGATAATAGAATTAAATGCTGTTCCTAGCAACACTAAGATACCTATTAAATAAAAAGCATCATGAGTACTATATTGACTATTTTTATAAGAAAAAAGAGTTGGCATTAAAAAAACTAATAAGACAATGGCTAACATTCGATGGCTAATTCCCAATGAAAGTAAACTCGCATTATTTTCATAAAATACTAAAACTAATAAAGCCAACATGGCAATCAAGGATATTCCAGAAGGAATTTTCGAATGACTCTTTTGCAAATCAAGAATTTCTTTAAAAGCTAATATTGAAATAATTCCTACTGCTAAACAAAAAACTTTTCCTCCGGCAATTAAAACAGGAATTAAAATTAGTAACAGCACTATTGCACTTAAGCATCTTTTTATCATAATATTCACCTATCTATATAAAGTATACTATTTTTCATTTCTTTATTCAAGAAAACTTGCTTTTTTTAAATAAAAAAAAGCTGAACTTTACTCAGCTTTATTCTTGGTTTATAAAAACTATTTAATTGCGTCTTTTAATTTGCTACCAACTTTAAAACTTGCAACCTTTTTAGCAGGAATTTTAATAGTTTCTTTAGTTGCTGGATTAATACCTTCTCTTGCAGCACGTTCTTTAACAGAGAATTTACCAAAACCAACTAATACTACTTCACCGTCTTTTTTTAATCCTTCAACGATTCCTTCTAAAACTGCATCTAATGCACGGCCAGCTTCAGCCTTACTCATATTTGCATTTTCTGCTACATAATCAATTAAATTTGTTTTTGTCATTTTTACTTGACCTCCCTTTCGATTTTATAAGGTGTTTATCCTTACATATTAAAGTTAGCAAAAAATCGAGGTAAATGCAAGAAAAAAAGGCAAAAATTTACATTTTTCCCTTTAAATCACGAATGCAATTAAGTTACTTGACCCTTTATTGACAATTTTTGTTACAGTTTGACTTAGTTTATATCGAGTATTTGGCGGCATCATTGATAATTTTGCTTGAATTCCTTCTTTTACGATTACATCTAAACTGCGACCAAAAATTTCACTTTGCCAAATGCTTGCAGGATCGGTTTGATAATCTTTCATTAAGTAATTAATCAATTCTTTACTTTGAAGTTCGGAACCAATGATCGGTTCAAATGTACTTTCAACATCGACTTTCATTAAATGAATGCTACTTGCTACGGCTTTTAATTTTACTCCATATCGATTTCCTTGTTTAATGATTTCTGGAGTACTTAATTTCATATCTTTTAAAGTTGGATGGACAATTCCATAACCGGTACTTTTTGCCATTTTTAAAGCATCTTTTATGTTATCTAATTCTTCTTTACCTTCTGCATAGGTCGTAAATACTTTTAAAAGTCCAGCTTTACTTGTCGCAGCATCACCTACTAAACTTTTTAAAACACTTTGATATAAACTTTCTTCACTTTCTAATCGAACATGAACTACTCCATTAGAGGTATCTAATTTGCTAATGTATGCTTTCGAAATAATTTCAGAATCTGTGAAGTGAAGTAAAATTCCTTCGACATCGCGAACTTTTTGAACATTCGTAACACTTTCTTTTATTTTCTCTAAATAGTGTTTTTTGATTTCATGAGTATTTGGTAATACATGAACCCATTCTGGCATATCTACTGCAATATCCATGATCGGAAATTCATATAAAGCTTGTTTTAAGATTTCTAGAATTTCTGGTTCTTCTAGTTGTTCTACATTCATAGGCATTACTGGCACATTATAGGTAGACTCTAAATCATTTGCTAAAGCACGTGTTTCATTACTATTTGGACGACTGCTATTTAAAACGATAATGAAAGGTTTACCAATACTTAGTAATTCTCCAATAACTTTTTCTTCTGCCTCTAGATAATCTTGTCGTTTTAATTCACCGAAAGATCCATCTGTCGTTACTACAATTCCGATCGTCGAATGGTCTTTAATTACTTTTTCGGTTCCGATTTCTGCCGCTTCAACAAATGGTACTGATTCGGAAAACCATGGTGTTTTAATCATTCTAGGATTGCCATCACTGTCTTCATATCCTACTGCATTCGGAATTACAAATCCTACACAATCTACCAGTTTAATTTCTGCTTCAAAATCTTCCACTTTAATTTTAGCACCATTCGAAGGAACAAATTTTGGTTCGGTTGTCATGATTGTTTTACCTTGAGCACTCTGAGGAATTTCGTCTAAACACCTTTTTTTCTCATATTCATCTGTAATACTTGGAACGACTAAATTTTCAATAAACCGTTTAATAAAAGTACTTTTTCCTGTTCTGACCGCTCCGACAACTCCTAAATAGATTTCCCCATTACCGCGTTTAGCAATCGATTCCAACAATTCTTTTTTATCCATTAACTATCACCTAAAACACTATATGTAAATTCATAATGGAATATTCCTAAGAAAAAAGTTATTCAATTACATTATCAAAAAATAAATCGTCTGGTTTTAATTCAAATATTTTGGCGATTTGTACGGCTAAATCATAAAATAAACGTCTTTTCATATTTTCTATTTGCCAATAGTAACTTGTACTTATTCCTAATATTCGAGCCATATCTTCATAAGATAAATTTTTCCGTTTACGCTCCAAGGTTAACTTTTCATAACTTTTCAATCTTAAATCACCCACTTAATTAAATTATAGCACATAAATATCATATATACCCACTAAATTATAAATAAGGCCATTTCTTTTGCGAAAATAATTTTAGGTGATATATATGAATTTTGAAAGATTAAAAGAAAGAAGAAGTTATGAAGGATATACGCAACAAAACGTAGCCGATATATTACATGTTCAAAGAGCTACATATGCTGGTTGGGAAACAGGCAAAGATATCATGCCTTTACGCCAATTATATAAGCTATCCAATAGCTATGAACTGAGTTTAGATTATTTAACAGGCTTATCAAATAACGATAAGAAGATGAAATCGAAAAATACGCAAATTGATATCAACCAAGTAGCTAATAATTTAAAAAAGTTTCGTAAGGAAAAACATTTAACCCAACAAGATGTTGCCAAAGCTCTTCAAACAACGCAGTCCAATATCCATAAATATGAAACCGGAAAATGTCTAATTACAACCATGTATGCTTTAGAATTTTCAAAACAATTTGGTTATTCTTTAGATGAATTGTTAGGTCGCAAGTAAAAAGTAGAGGATTTAAGAAACTCTACTTTTTTAAAACATTTTATCAACACCTTTTGGCACTTTATCTTCCACAATAGTTGCCACGATTTTATCTTCTCTTTCTTTAGAAACTTTCTTACCTGTTATATTACTCAAAGTAGAAATAACTTCCCGCAAGGTTTTCTCATCTTTCATATTACCATTTTGTAATTT